>DRHN01000071.1 GCA_011049595.1 Spirochaetota bacterium
CCAGTAACCCCGCTCGCATCGTAATTCAAGATTTTCTTTCTTTGCAGGACAAACAGCACAGAATATGCTTTCAATTTTTAACGGATTTACTTCTTGGTTAGTAATATCAGAAGTATGCTGATTGAGTAAGTTCCCTTCCATCTTGGGATAAAGTATAACAGAGGTTTTTTTGCGTGTTCAGTATTAAATACTCATTTTTTAATTTTTTTTAGAGACGGGTTAAACGAATATTTACAATGCAGATTATCTAATTCCTTTCTTAAAAGCATTAAAGTCGCCTACGGTAATCCTGTGGCGGTGGTCTCCGACATGGGTAAAGGGATCTTGGCAGCGATCAGAGAGGTTTTCAAAAATGTGTCGTTGTTCATTTGTCATTACCACTTTCTCAAAAACTTGGGCAAGGAGCTTTTTGGGGAGGAAAACGACACTATCAGGAAGAGATTGAACAACCATGGCATTCAGGGCACCTTGAGAAAGAGAGTCCATACTCTTGACAACAGTATTGCTGCCACAGTACCGCCGCAGCTTGTGGAGACATTTCTTAAGCGCATCGAAACCGAAGACGTTATGAAAGTCCGGGCTCTTGAAGGTCTTCCACAGATGGTCATCCACACATTGCTGACGTGGGCGCTGGAAGGTAAGAACCAGGGACAAGGACGTGGGTTCCCTTTCGATCAGCCCTACTTGGTCTTCTACCAGAGACTGGTGACTGTTTACACACTATTGGGTCAGTTCTCACAAACCGGATTGTTTAAGAGCAAGAAAGAGAAAAAACTCTACATCACAATCCGCCGTGACCTGCAAGTTGTAAAACAGGATTCGGTGCTGGAAAAAACCTCGGCCAAGATGCTGGAGAAGGTAGATGTTTTTAACCGTCTCAGATCCGCCATGAGAATAACCCTTCCGGAAAACAAACGTGGTTTGAATGACGACGGAGAACTGTGCAACATGAAGACAATCGAGAAAGAGGTAACGAAGTTTAAAAGCCGGCTGTCCAAGGACAACAACTGCATGAAGGACAAAGCGTATCAAAAGATGATCGACCAAATCAACAAGTACTGGGACATGCTGTTCTGTGATCCCATTGTTGTGGAAACAAAGGTGGGGAAGATCATCATTCAACCCCAACGGACCAACAACATACTGGAGCAGTTCTTCAGAACCCTCATGCGAACTTATCGCAAGAAGAATGGTTTTCAAGCGATGGAGAGAGCACTTAAGGCAATGCTCAAGGACACCCCTTTGGTCATGAATCTCAAAAACAAAGATTTCATGGATATCCTTCTCGATGGCAAGAAGAGTCTTGCTCAGCGGTTCGCTGATGTCGATGCAGAGATCGTACGCCGCCAAATGAAAAAATCTACCGTACAGGGGACCCTATCTTCTGCCAGGTTGAAGAAGATAGTGAGTGCCCCAACGTTTCCCGAATCCCTCACACCTTTGATGGGTAAGAAGGCCTAATAGGCAATTGCCTTCCGGAGGAGCGCAATCTCAGGTTTTAATGAAAGACTCCTCAAGTCACAATGTCACCGGCCTCACCCTTCCCATGGGATAAATCCACTACTCCCGGGCAAAATCCAACCGTTTATTGTTTCCATAGTTACCTTCCTTACTAGTTGTCCATGTAACATCTGGAATATTCTCAATTAAAGAACGATATTTTTCTGCCAGTTTACTGCGGTTTCTTTCCTTTTTATCTCTCTGCAATCTTGCGTATAAAACCGGGGCTATCTGATTTGCCAAATTTTCCAGCATTTTCCGGTCTTCTTTATTATAACCTCCAGATTTGTTGGCAACATGAATAGCGCTTATCACCTCTCGTCGATAGATAACAGGAGTGACCATCGTGTTCTTTATAGAAACGTGCCCTTTTGGAGTATTAAAAGGGCCCTCATTGGAAATATGAGTTTTTTTCTCTTTGATCGCCCGCCCCCAGATTCCACTAAATGTTCCCTTTTTGAATATTATTTCCTTATCAGGTACATTACACTTTTTCCAGTAGATCTCCCTGGTCACTGCGGGGGAAACAAAAGAGCCCTTCTCATCGAAATATCCGAAAGTACCAAAATCGCTTTTCAATACTTCCCGAACGACTTTTAATACTTCTGCGTACAACTTTTCGTCAGGGTAGGTGAGAAAAATGCTGTTGAACTTATCCCTGATTCTCAACTCCCGCTCTGACTTTAACAACATCTCCTCCATTCTCTTGCTCCGGCTGTTTTCCTCCTGGAGTTGCTCATTAGAAAATCTTAGCTCGGCTGTTCGCTCCTCTATCATCTCTTCAAGGTGCTTGCGGTATTTTTCCAACTCTTCTTCCATATTTTTACGCTCTGTAATATCGCGCGACAGGCCAACGACCCCTACAATTTTTCCATTGCTGTCTCTCATGGGCACTTTGGTTGTTGACAACCATATACATTTATCGGCGCTATCAACTACGATCTCTTCCCTCTGTATAATCGCTTCTCCTGTACGGATGAGCGCCTGTTCGTCAGCATGATATTTTTCTGCCAGTTCCTTCGGGAAAAGGTCGAAATCTGTTTTCCCGATAATCTCCTTCACCGTTGTTGTTCCCAACAGTTTTGCGACCGCATAGTTTGCTTCAACAAACCGGCCTTCAGTATCTTTGAACCAGATATCTTCCGGCAGGTTGTCTATAATGGTTCGTAACAGATTGTGTTCGTTGCTGAGAGACTCCTCCGCACTCTTAAGCCCGGAGATATCTTCAACCTGAACTACCTTAAAATGAGTTTGTCTACTTCTTTGGAAAACAGTATGCATGGATAATTTAACATGGCGCAATTTGCCGTCTTTTCTTGTAAGAATAAGCTCATGTTTTTTACCATCCATTTCTTTATCAGAGCATTTTCTGCCGGTTTCAAAAATTGTATTTCGTATATTTTCATCGGGATGAGCCCTAGACAGCCAAGTTTCAAAGTCAGGTGTTTCCTCACGGGCATACCCAGTGAGTTCAACCATGGCCTCATTGTATTCGGCAATACCCCCTTCCCGATCTAAAATAAGAACGGGCACAGGGCTCTGAGAATAGACATTACAGAGCTGTTGAAGAAATGATTCTTGTAAACTCTTTTCCAATTCCTTTACTCTTTTTTCCAATTCTTCACAGGTTGGTTTACTCATTTTTTTCAACCACCCTTTATTAAATTTGCCAGCTCCTCCTGAAATAACAATACAATAAATTCTAATTCATAAATCCATGTATAGCAAATTTATAGTGAAACTGACTGAAGGAATATTGAGATGCGGATAAAGCAGATACTATATAACCTTCTCTCAAATGCCATCAAGTTCACCGGGGAGGGAAAAAGAATCAGTATCGACACCTGTGCTGTAGACAGCGATGTGACGATATTGGTGCAGGAAGCCGTTTTACCATCACATTATCCGGCACCAGGAGCCTCAACGGAGGTAATATGATGTAGATGAGCAGTCAGAGAGAGGGAACCTGGTCAACAAAGTCAGGGTGGGGATTCTCCTGCTTTAAAGAATACATGTTGTTCGGGTTGAACTCAATGGTAATTTTATTACCGGGCGGGGTGTACGTAAGCCCGGTTAAATAATGCACGGCGGTAATTATGCCTCTGCCGTGAGTGTCAAAAACACGCTTTTCATCCAACCGTAAATATTTATCAAAGTTAAAGCCTTTGCCCTGGTCTTCAATGGCAACGGTTATTGAGTCCGGTTCCTTGTGAAAACAAACTTTGACCGACTTATGCCTGTTTTCGGGTAAGGCCTGAAGGCGGGACACCTCGTTTTCAATTAGTCACCTGCCGTGTCATTTGTGTAAAGGTCTGTATGCCGGCCCCGGTATCAATGATATCCGGTTTAGGTTCACTTATAAGATATCCCTGTGAAAAATCAACTCCCAGTTCAATTACTTTTTCAAATATCGCGCGGCTGTCCACAAATTCGGCAATGGTTTTTATTCCGAGCCTGCTGCTGAAATCCACTATGGTCTTCACCACGATCTGAGAGTTTATGTCCTTTTCTGTATTTTTTATAAGAGATGAATCAATCTTGATATAGTCGACATCCAGTTTTAAAATATGTGCGAAATTCGAGTACCCCGCACCGAAATCATCGATAGCGATCGCTGCGCCGAGGTTTTTTATCCTGCTTATGAACTTTAACACTTCATCATAGCTTTCAATTCCTTCGGATTCGAGGATCTCGAACACCACTTTTTGATTCTGGCCGTATTCTTTCAGGCAGGCGGCTATAAAGTCCACGGTCCTCCTGTTAAGGATGTCTTCAACGGAAAGATTTATTGAAAACTCGATCCCGGTTTTGTGAAATGTCGAAAAAGATTTTTCCAGGATTATCTTGGTTATAAACTTGCACTGTTTGGATATTTTTGCCACGTTCAAAAAATAATAGGGTGAAATGACATTTCCTGTTTCATCGATCAGCCGGGCAAGAGATTC
>DRHN01000072.1 GCA_011049595.1 Spirochaetota bacterium
AGGTTCATTCTTTTTTATGGAGGATTTAGGTTTTATATTGGGTTTGCCTTTTTGACCTTTTAGTCGGTTGATTTCATCTTTGAGTTTCTGATTTTCGGTTTTCAAGGCGAGGTTTTCCCGGTGCAGAGCTTCCACCAGATTGGAGAGATGATGCAGAACAGCTTTCACAGCTTTCGGGTCATTGAAATCTGTAGTAGTCCAATCTATATGAAATGGGTCCTTTAGTGGCATAGGATTCTCCTGAAGTTCTTTTGAAGAGGATAGCCGAAGACGGCTTTTATGGAACGATTTTGTTTATTGGTCTGATCATTTTTCCCACGTCCGGTTGTTTTGCCCAAGAAGATCCAATTAGCGGCACGATAACAGATACCTTGAAATTTTTCGGTATCTACGAAGGTCTCTAAAAAATAGATTGGGTGCTTATAAAACTCCAGCCAGTCTCCAGGAACGATACGGGCACTTAAGCCCAAAAGATGAGAGGCAAGATATGTAACCTTCACCCAGGGTAAGATTAAAAACCTGGTGTTATATGCAATGAGGTGGAGGTTCTTCTTTCGGATTTCAGCAGACCATCCAATAAAGCGGTCTCGACATCCAATGTGCCGGACAGCCGATGTCCACCCCATACAGGCTATAGGACGTCCATAGGAAAAGTAAATGTACTTAATATTTTCACCAATCGGATGTGTGTATCCTAAATAATGATGTTCGTGAATCAGGCTGTTATAAAGTTTTTCATATTGGGTCTTCCGAACAGAGCGTAATTCTATGGGCTGAATATCTTTTATGACACATACGATAGGGGTTTGATCGACCTTGACAAGGCTAGGTGGTTTGCGGTTTGCTAAAGGATTATTGATGATTCGTTTGCGGGGAGGCAGGGTAATAAGACCAACTGATTCGAGTTTTAAGAGGATACTCCTGCAGAGCATATCTTTGAGGGCACCATTTTGCTGTCTCCAATTCCACTGCCGACAAAGCTCTCTTGAGATAAACCATCGGCTTTTATCGGGGTTGGTAGAGATTAGTGTTTTTATAGATACAATGTCGCTATGGGTTAGCTGATGGCCTTGATAAATAAAATCGGATTCCATGTGTTATTAATAACATAATTTGTGTCAGAAAGCAAGTTTAAGGGTAATTTTTTTATGATTTTTTTCAGTTTTCCACAGGATATTGAGCAGTTACATTATAATTATAATAATTGGTATTTAGTGGCAAAAATACAAACTATTATCTTGATAAATGCATCCACAAACCCTTTTTCAGCCTGGCATACCAATTGCAGATATAAACCCGTAAGTACTATTAAAAACGGTCACATAAAAAACGAACCTGAAACAGAAGGAGATGATATCAAGCTCGAAGAACTGCCGGAGGATATGGACCCCGCTCAGGGGGGTAGGAATGTTGTGTCCAGCCCCTTGATGGAAAAAATTGTGAAAAACGGCCATGCCGGATCAAATGAAGAGCCCTTAACGACAACCCGGAAATCGGCAGGTTCGCTCGAACAGCAAAGTTCACACCAACTCGAGAGCACGTATGAAATTGAGACTTCGCACGAATTATTAATGTACTACAAAGAAACTATTCATTCATTAACAAGACTCTATAAAAATGTAGAAGCAGGCGAAAAGAGTTGACCGAAATAAAGACAGAACTTTTAAAACGGTGGAAGTGGATAAAGGATAAGACAATTGTGACCGGGGGTCATGATTTTCTAAAAAAACAAATAAGAAAAAAGTTTAATTAAAAGGAAAAAAAATGGAACCTGCATTAAAAGAGATCCTTGAGAAATTAAGAAATGCCGGCAGTGCAGTCCAGTGCGCCCTGATAATGATCGATGAAAAATGCAGGGTGACCTTCTGGAGTGAATCCGCGGAAATGCTATTCTGCTACACAGCAGATGAAATTATAGGAATCGAGTTATTTAAAATCGTTTCCCCGGCGGATTATCATAATGACTTTGAAACAACTCTGCAAATTCTCAGTAAACCCGGGATGAAATTTCTGCCTGATAGCATCAAGGAGTTCCGGGCGCTAAGGAAGGATGGGGAGATGCTTCCAATAAAGTTATCATTTTCTCCCATTAAGGTCCAGGATAAATGGAACACCCTGGCAATAGTAAAGGACATTAAAGAAGTTAACCGTTCGGGAATAAGAAAAAGAGGGATAAAGGTATGACAGCTGATCATTCTGAAAGTGAGACCGGAGAAAAAATGGTACGTGTGTGGCTGAAAAGCATGGGAGGAAACCGGGCGCTGGAAAGGGTGTTTATGGACGGCCTCAAAAGCCTCCCGGGCAGGATCGACGAGCTGGGGCAGGCCATAGAGAAGAACACCGGAAAGGATATCCAGTTTATTGCCCACAACATCAAAGGCGCATACGGCAACCTCGGGGTTACCGACATATACGAATTGGCATCAAAAATTGACATGGAAGCAAAGAAGGACAATTACCGGATCGAAGACATAAAAGATAATTTCAAAAAACTGCTGGAAGTCGTTAAGCAAATACCGGATAAATACATGAATAATAATGAAAACAAAGAGGAAGTGCCGCATCAGGTGGCTGCACTCAACACAGGTTTGAAAAACCGAACCGACAAAAGCAAGATACTAATAGTTGATGATAATAAAGAAAACAGGAAATTGATCGCGACTATTATCAAGCGGAACACAGACCATGAGATCCTCCTCGCGAGCAGCGGAAAAGCTGTTCTCACTTTTATAGAAGATTATGACCCCGACCTCATACTTCTTGACATAAAAATGCCCGATATGGACGGCTTCGAAGTCGCTGAAGCACTCAAAAGCAATCCTGTCACGAAAGAAATTCCCATACTCTTTATCACTGCATTGAGAGACACCGAGTATAAAATAAAGGCATTCAACATGGGGGGGATCGATTTTATCTCAAAACCGTTCAACATCGATGAGCTGCTGGCACGGGTTAACACTCATCTCCAGCTCAAACAGGTACAGAACGAGCTGAAAATGAAAAACAGGCTTCTTGCAGACCGGGAAACCCACCTAATACATCTTGTCGAAGAGAAGACAAGAAAAATAACCGAGCAGCTTTACACGGATACACTGACAAAGCTACCCAACCGATTAAGGCTTATAGAAGATCTGAAAAATTCGGTCTCCTCAACACTTATTCTGGTAAACATCGATAATTTTAAGCAGATCAATAATTTTTTCGGCAATAAAATGGGCGACACCATAATCCTCGAGCTCGGAAACAGGCTCAAAACCGCTGTGGAGGGGAGCGAGTGCAGGCTTTATAAGCTGCATGCGGACGAATACGCCGTCCTGATAGATGAAAAACTCGAGCTTTATGAGCTTAAAAAACTTGTAAACTCCCTCCACCGCAGCGTGGAGAATGTGCCCTACACCTACCGGGGCCAGAAGATCTGGGTAAATGTTTCCTTCGGGGTATCGGGTGAAAAGGATAATATCCTGGAAACCGCGGATATGGTCCTCAAACAGGTAAAGAAGAAAAATCTCCATTACCTTATTTACAACAAATCCATGGATATATTAACCGAATATGAAAACAATTTGAAGTGGGCGCGGGTCGTTAAAGATGCTGTTGAGGAGGACAGAATACTCCCATTTTTTCAGCTGATCGTCAACAACAGGAACCACATTATCGAGAAATACGAATCTCTTGCCCGGCTGATCGATGAAACAGGAAATGTCATTTCACCCTATTATTTTTTAAAGGTGGCAAAAATATCCAAACAGTACAAGTATATAACCCGGATAATCCTGGAAAAATCTTTTTCTACATTTCACAAAGCCGGGTTCGAATTTTCAATAAATCTTTCTGTTGAGGACATCCTTGACAGGAGGACCGTGGACTTTATAACTGCCTGCCTGAAAGAATACGGTCTGAATCAAAAAGTGGTGTTCGAGATCCTCGAATCCGAGGGAATTGAAAGCTATGATGAAGTGTCAAAGTTCATAAGCAGGGTGAAAAACCTCGGAGCCGCGATCGCGATAGATGATTTCGGTGCGGGGTACTCGAATTTCGCACATATTTTAAAACTGGAAGTCGACTATATCAAGATTGATTCATCACTTATTAAAAATATCGAAAAGGACATAAACTCTCAGATAGTAGTGAAGACCATAGTGGATTTCAGCAGCAGGCTGGGTATAAAAACCATTGCCGAATTTGTTGACAGCCGCGCGATATTTGAAAAAGTTTGTGAACTGGGGGTTGATTTTTCACAGGGATATCTTATCAGTGAACCAAAGCCTGCTATCGTTGATACCGGGGCCGGTATACAGACCTTTACTCAAATGACCCGGCAGGTGACCTAATGAGGACAAGCCACATTCTTGCAACTTCGGGCTTGCCCGACTTTTAAATATGTTTCCTGCAAACTAAAGTTCGTGCTGAAAAAACAAGGAAATTGTTATTAGGGCACTAAATGAAAAACGTCACAGAACAGGAACCTAAAAATGGAAACAATAGCGATCGTTGACGACGACCTGATCAGCGTCGATACCATTGAGGCCTTACTAAAAAATGACAGATACAGTTTTCTCAGGGCTTACAACGGTAAAGACGCCCAGAATCTACTTAATATTGCGGGCAATCAGGTCAAATCAATTATACTCGACTGGATGATGCCGAAAATGGACGGTATCGATCTGCTCAGATGGATCAAGGCTCAACCTCATTTGAAAAATATTCCTGTCGTCATGCTGACCGCAAACGATACCATGGAGCACATAAGAGA
>DRHN01000073.1 GCA_011049595.1 Spirochaetota bacterium
TTCAATATCCCGTAGATTTTATCTGTTTTTGTTTTGGTGAAATTTCCCTTCGTCACCGCCTGTTTAATAGCTCCTATCATGTACCCAACTTTCCCTGATAAAAGATGTGAACGGGTTGCGTTGGACAGAGATTGGAGCTGAGGCTATGTTGGAATTGAGGTCAGCTAAGGTTAATGGAGTATGGACAGAGTTTTGGAATTATTATATAGATGCGAAAAAAGATGAGCTATACCAAAATCAAGACACAAGTATAGAATTTGAAAATGCTGCCTGATTCTGGTCAACCAGAAAGATTTGCACCCAAAAAATTATAGCTCACGATTACATAAAAATGCCGGGTCACTGTAAACTGCAAAACTCTTCTAGACATATTTTCTAAATAGAGGTTTCAAAACGGTGTAAAGCTCATTGTACAGAGAGTAGCTTTTTGTGTATGCTTCTGTGTTTTTAGCGTCAGGCGTGTATTTTTTCCCCGTTTTCACAATTACACTTACAGCTTCCTCCAGGCTTGAGTAGTCGCCCACCTTTACAGATGCCAGAAGGGCAGCGCCGAGGGTTGAGGTTTCCTCCTCTTCCATCTTGATTAAAGGATAACCGCATATATCGGATTTTATCTGGAGCCACTGCCCGGAGCGGGCGGCTCCGCCCATGGAGCGTATCTCGTTCACCTTTATACCGGACTGCTCGACATAGGTTAAGATCTTTTTCAGCATGAACCCTATTGACTCAAGGATGGCGCGTGCCATGTGAGCGCTGCTGTGTTTTAGAGTCAGCCCGTAAAAAACCCCCTTAGCGTAGGAGTCATCCTCCGGAAAAGTCGCTCCCGCAAGAAAAGGGAGAAACACAAGCCCGTCGGAACCAACCGGTATGGAAGATGCCATTTTATTCAAGTCGTCGTACGTAGCTTTGCGGCCTGAGGTTTCTATCGAGTCCCTGCCCGCTATCTCATCTTTGAACCAGGTGTACACAATGCCCGAAGTTTCAGCGAATGGCAGTATTATATATTTTCCGGGGATCACGTGGGGCTGATAGGGCAGGGCTGTCCCACTGCTGAACTCCGGATCATCCGAAGTTATCGTGATAGCCAGAGCCGATCCGGTTGTTTCAGCTATGATTCCGGGCTTGATGTTCCCGGCCCCAACCGCGCTCGTGTTCTGGTCCATCGATCCTTTGACTACAATGGTGCCTTTTTCGATACCGATCTCTTCAGCAACTGCAGGCAGGACACCCCCGGCAACACTTCCCTCTTCGATAATTTCCGGCAGCATGTCCCGGATGCCTATGTGGTCGACGGTTTTATCCCAATACTCTCTTTTGTGAATGTCGATCAACCCGCTTGTAGACAGCAGGGAGGCCGATGAAACAAACCTGCCTGTAAGCCTGTAGGTTATGTAATCCTCGACAAGCATTATCCTGCTGGTCTTGTTAAAAGCGTCTGGTTCATTTTTTTTGACCCACATGAGCTTCAACACGCTCCACAGTGTGCCGATCTTCTGGATGCCAGTGATCCGGTAGAATTCATCGTTGTCTGTAATTTTTTTTAAATCCTCGACCTCTTTTCTTGCCCGGCTGTCATACCAGACTATGGCCGGCCGAACAGCCCTGTCATCCCTGTCCAATAAAATTATCGTTTCCCCCTGGCTGCACCCGGAAATTGATTTTATGTCACCCGGCGCTTTCCCGCTTTTAGCCAGTATCTCCTGAAAACCTTTTATAACGGATGACCAGTAGATTTCCGGATCCACTTCATACCAGCCGACTGATGGCGAGTTCAACTTGTAGCTCTTTATAACTTTGCTGACAAGTTTTCCATCGGTACTGTACAGTGCGGTTTTTACGGATGTTGTTCCCACATCAAAAGTCAGGTACATGGTTTGATCTCCTGTTTTTGGAATGCGATTTTTATCGCAGGTTACTGCAGGTTTGCATGTCTCACATTAATTGAATCAGGTGTCTCTTCTCTTTTCTTCGCCAGCTCGATAACCAGGGTGTAAAAAAGTATGTAGATATTGAAACCGAACAGAACGCCCAGTAGATTCTGGTTCTTTTTGTCACCTATAGGCGCGAGCCCCTCAAAAGACACATCATCCGCATGCCTGTCTATTTTTAAAAGCTCGTCGGAAATCCTTCCCAGTGCCGAGTTTTCATTGGACGTGACCCCGAGCACCCTTCCTCCCAATTTTTTGGCTTTTTCAGCGAGCGTAACGACCGTGGCGGTGCCGCCTGATTGTGAGATCGCGATCAGCAGATCGTTTTTCGTAAATGGGGGATTAATCTCGTCAAATATCGTAAATGCCTTCAGGCCCACGTGGTTGAGTTTCATGGACAGTATCCTGCCGAACATCCCTGAATGGCCGATCCCCAGGACGTATATCTGCTCAGCGTCCAGTATCAGCGAAACGATGTCCTGCAAGGTGTTGTCACCTATCCTGTCGAACACACCTTTCGCGTTTTGATAAAACTCATCCAGAATTATTTTGTGGCGTTCCTTCATTGTTATATTCCCCCCATATTGTCTATCATCAAACCATCTTTTACCGGATCATCCCAAACCTGTCTTTGTAAGTTAAAATACGGCCGGGTTATCTGTACAGATCATTACAGTTTGTCCTGCTGTTTTTTTATGTGTTTCTCAAACACCTCGAGCACGCGGTCGGCCTGGGCTTCCGATATTACAAAAGGAGGCTTTATTTTCAGGACATTGCCGAGGCCTTTGAACTTGCTTTCACCGAATATCACGCCGTCTTCAATGGATTCCGTTACAATGCTGTGACAAGCGCCACTGGCTTTCTCTTTTGTTTTCCGGTCTTTGACAAGCTCAATACCGATCATCAAACCCGGGCCCCGGATATCACCGATGATCTCGTATTTATTTTGAAGGCCCTTAAGCCTGGACGTGAAGTATTCTCCCATTACTTTAGCTCTTTCTACGAGTTTTTCTTCCTTCATAACATCGAGTGTTGCTATGGCCGCTGCTAAGGAAACAGGAAAGTGCGCGAACGTGAATGAATCAGTAGCAGGCTCGGGCGGCTTCAGGCTTGTCCTCTGCATGACTCCGGCGAGGGGAAACCCCCCTGCTATTGCCTTGCCGTAGGTTAAAATATCAGGATACACTCCGTACAACTCGCAACCGAACATAGAGCCGAGCCTCCCGAACCCGGTCTGGATTTCATCAAATATGAGAAGGATCCCGAATTCATCGCATATCTCCCTGAGCCTTTTTAAATAGCCGTCAGGAAACCCGATCATTCCGCCGCTTGACTGAAACGGCTCCAGTATAATTGCAATAACCGGCTCGCATCCCCTTTCGATCATGGTTTTCACGTATTCCGCGCACAAAAGCCCGCATTTCGGGTAATCCTGGCCGAGCGGGCATCGGTAGCAGTACGCGTTTGGGATCCGGATAAAGTGCTCCATAAATCCGGAAAAAAGTTTACATATTGGGGGATAGGGCCAGCTGCCTGCTATTGTTGCCAGGGTCCGCCCGGAGTAATTTTCAAAAGGCGACAGGAATTTGACCCTGTCGGGGTTGTTTGTGATTGCCAGCTTCAAGGCTGATTCGTTAGCCACCGAGCCGTGGAGACAGAAACTGATTTTTTTAAGGTCAGCTGGCGCGATCTCGCCGATTTTTTTCAGCGCGAGAAGTTTGGGAACCGTCTCGAAACTTGTTCGAACATGGGTTATTTTATTTATCTGCTCCGTGACCGCCTCGATCACTCTTGGATGGCTCATGCCGATATTAAAAGTCCAGGCCTGGGAGGTACAGTCGATGTACTCTTTTCCGTTGCTGTCTTTGAGTACAGCCCCTTTGCCGCTTTCCACGATTATCGGCAGACCTCCGCCGACAGAGCCGGACATCAGATATTTTCTTCCTTCTTCCAGATCCTTCGGGTCGACGTCTTCAAACATTTTATGTCTCCTGTTCAAATAGATTTTTTCTCAGGCAATTTCCAGTATTACCTTTAAACCCTCTTTTCTTTTCATCACTTCCATCCCGTCAATAGTTTTTTCTATGGGAAAAGAGTGTGTAATAAACTTTTTAAGATCAAACGCGGGCGCCATTTGGGCCGCCCTCCTGAAATCATCGATCGTCGCGTCTATGCTGCCTGTAATCGTGACCTCGTTATAGTGAACAAGGTTCGGGTCCATGTCCCACATGCTCCCGTGGGGGAGCCCGCCGAATATCAAAAGTTTTCCGTCATTTTTGACTATCTTCATTCCGCTTTCAATGGCCCCCACACTCGGCGCTGCCGTCACAACTATGTCCGCGCCGTTTTTTCCGACATAATCAAAGACCTTCTTTTCCCACCCGGTAGAATCCGCGTTTATAGTGATGTCGGCCCCGAAAGATGAGGCCTGTTTCAGCCTGTTTTCCACCATGTCGATGATAGCGACCCTGCCCGCCCCGATCTTTTTTGAGATGATCATGTGAGAGAGCCCGATCGGCCCGGCCCCGAATATAACAACAGAATCCGCGGGCTGGATGTTGAGCCTTCTCAGCCCGTGCAACGCGCAGCTGAACGGCTCTATCATCGTGCCTTCGGCATCTGTTACGTCATCCCCGATTTTGACAAGGGCCCCTCTCTGGACACCCTGCCGGGGTATTCTCATGTATTCCGCGAACCCTCCGTCATATGTGCACCCGAAGACGACAACGTTTTCACAGAGATTTTCTTTGCCGGACACGCAGAACTCACACTGACCGCACCCGTAGATAGGGGCGACCACGACCCGTTCGCCTGGCTTATAACCCTGCACTTTGCCGCCGGTTTTAAAAACTTGGGCCGTAAGCTCGTGGCCGAATATAACAGGTATTTTGTACCGCTCTTCTATTCCGTTAAAATAGCTTCTGGCATCTGAGCCGCATATTCCGCAGGCGTTGACTTTTAAAAGAATATCTCCATCTTCGATATCCGGAACGTCAGTCTGTTCGATCCTCATGTCCTCTTTGGCGCCGTAAAACAGGGCGGTATTCATCTTATCCTTCATTATCTTTTCTCCATTTCAAAGTTTATTGCTATGTGCAGCTGTCGAAAGGCTGTGTTATGAAAAACTAAGGTTGATTTATGGCTAAGTTGAACATATAATAATACTCGTCCGGTTAAAATCAAAATCATTTTCTTGACTTAATCCAGCCTGTTTAACTAATATCATATATCAGTCGTGTGGGGGTATATGATAACAGAGGGTTAATCCAGACCTTGGAGCAATAAATTATATTTCTTAATCCAGGAGGTAAAGAATAATGTCCAACAGTAAGGGAGCTTTACTGGATAAACTACGAAAGGCAGTCACGGAATGTGAGCGGGATCTGTCGGTAGAGTCAGCGGAAGCTTATGTTGAATTAAAAGAAGATCCGCTCGAGGCCTTGGAGGTTTTGACGAATACCATACAGGAAGTCGGCGACGGATTCGGACGAGGGGAATTATGGCTGCCCGATCTCATCGGGTCCGCAGATGCTATGCAGGGTGCTGTAGCAATTTTAGACAAGGAAATCAAAGCACAGGGCATAAAGAAAGAGGTTACCGGAACCGTGGTCGCCGGAACGGTATTCGGGGATATTCACGATATGGGAAAAACCATACTCACTACGCTCCTTTCAGCGTCAGGTTTTGAAGTGACAGACCTCGGGGTGAATGTTTCTGCCCAAGCTTTTATTGAGGCGGTTAAGGAACATACACCGGACATACTCGCAATGTCGGCATTGCTCACCACCACAATCGCAGAGCAGGGCAAGGTTATCGATGCCTTAAAGGAGAACAAGCTGAGAGAAGGAGTAAAGATTATGGTCGGAGGAGCGGCCGTATCCGAGGAGTTCGCAGAGCAGATCGGGGCCGACGGATACGAAGCGACAGCTTCAGGGGCAGTGGAACTGGCCAGGACATTAATCAAGCGTAAGTAAGGAGGAAGTATAATGGCTAATATGGGATTTGTTAGAAATTTTAAACCTTTGGAGATTCTCACAGAAGAGCAGATCGAAGATATTCATCGAGGGGCTCTTGAAATTCTGGAAACAACCGGTATAAAGGTAGAAGGGAAAAGAGCTTTCAAAGTATTCGAGAAGGCCGACTGCAAGATAGATCATGACAGCGGTATAATAAAAGTTCCGCCGGGTCTGGTCGTTGAATGTATTCGTAAGTGTCCGACAAGCTTCCACATGAAAGCGTTGGACCCGAAAAACGATATCATTCTCGGCGGCAACAGGGTCTATTTTTCCCTTTTTGCGGGGATGAAGGCCGTCGATCTCGATACATGGGAGGTAAGGACCCCTACCACTCAGGACAACCACGATGCATGTAAAATAGCCGATGGATTGGAAAATGTACACGCATCGACATCCTATACACCGTACTCGGAGCTGTGCGACCAGCCTCCATCAATGATGATACCGGTTACCACCTGGAGCAGGCTCAAATATTTCTCTAAGATATCAAGGATTGGAACCACAATGGGGAGCCATACATGGGAAATTAAGATGGCACAGGCTATTGGTGTTGATATCTACGGTGCTCTGGAGTCAACTCCTCCGCTTGCTTATTCGGAAAGTGCCATCGGTTGCGCAATTGAATGCGCCCAAGCGGGATTCCCGGTTGAGCCGGGCTGCGGCGGGAGCTTTGGAGGATCGCACCCGGCAACGGTGGCCGGTTCATTGGTTGCCGGGATAGCAGAGGTGATGTTCGGCATTGTGCTCGTTCAGCTCGTGAGGTCCGGAAATCCGATCATCGTCAACTGTTTTGACCTGCCGCAGAACATGAGAACTGGTTCATATAACTTCGGCGCCATTGAAACCGCACTTTACCATGCATCGTATAACCAGTTCTGGCGGAAGAGATACGGAATTCCCATTATGAATGGCGGAAACGGGCCCACTTCGTCAAAAAAGATCGATTTTCAGGCCGGATACGAGCGGTCGATGGGAATCTTAATTTCCGCGCTTTCAGGCGTTAACATGATCAATACTGTTGGTGGTCTCACAGGTGAGCTGACGTACGATCCGGTAATGTCGGTGATAGACAACGATATGATAGGATCGATAGGGCGGTTTATCCGGGGAGTGGAGGTAGCGGATGCTACTCTGGCGATCGACCTGATAAAACAGGTCGGCCCGACCCCCGGGTTTTTTCTCAATACAAAGCATACAAGAGACTGGTGGAAAAAAGAACAGTTCATTCCAAAAGTAGCGGATAAGACTCCTTACTCCGAGTGGGTGAAGATGGGAAAAAAATCCACACTGGAGCTTGCCAGGGAAAGAGCAAAAGAGCTTCTGGAAAACTATGAATCTGTACTTCCTCCCGATAAGGAAGAGGAGGTCGATCGGATTCTGGAGGAATGCAGAGCGTATTATAAAAAACAGGGACTTGCATAATTAGTTCTTGGTGACAACTCCAGGTTTTTACCTGGCTAATTAGTATTTTTTAATTTAATAAAGTATTCTCAAGATAACTAATTATGAAAATATAATCAGTTAAATAGAACTAATTATTGAATTGGTGATTTAATTACCAAGAACTAATAAGAAAAGAAGTATGAAAAGGACCTATTGAATTTAAAACATCGTTTTTAAATTTTTCAATATCTTTAGCAATGTTTTCTACTTATTTACCGTTTCAGCCCCGACAATAAGGCCGACAATCTCATCAGGGTTTGTTTCCTTTGTCATCCTCTCCGCTACTTTAAATCCTCTTCGCATAATTACCAGCCTGTCTGTAACTGAAAATATATCGTGCAGCTGATGGCTTATCACAATTATACCTAAACCCTGGTCCCTCAGGGTTCTCACCAGTTCTAAAACCTTTTTTTGTTCTGTAATTCCAAGCGCGGCAGTGGGCTCATCCATAATTAAGAACTTTGCTTCCCAGTATATTGACCTTGATATTGCTACAGCCTGTCTCTGCCCGCCTGAAAGTGTTCTTATTTTGTTTTTGAGCGACGGTATCTCAATTTCCAATCCATGTAAAACTTTTTTCGATTCTGAAAGCATCTGGTCATGATCTAAAACATTAACGAATCCAAGAAATTTTTTAAGCTTCTCCCTGCCGAGAAATATGTTGGAATATACATTAAGATTTTCGGCGAGCGCCAGATCCTGGTAAATTGTTTCTATACCCATTGAGAGCGCGTCAATAGGGCTGGTTATTTTAACTTCCTCCCCTTTGAAGAGTATCCTTCCCCCATCAGGGTGATATACTCCTGAAACCATTTTTATGAGTGTAGATTTGCCTGCGCCATTATCTCCCAGGAGCCCTACTACTTCTCCCGGATAAACTCCCATGCTTACATTATTAACAGCAACCAGTCCACCAAACTTTTTTGTAAGGTCTTGAACCTCAAGAATATACTCCATTTTTTTAATCCTCTTTATGAATTAATTCCGGGAAAAATTGATCGATTAAAACCGCGAATATGAGGACCATACCGACGGCGATGTATTTTTCAAACGTGGGCACTCCCATCATTCTTAAGCCGGTCTCCAGAACCGCGATTATGAGACATCCGAGGATGGTTTTCCCAACCGTACCTATCCCTCCATAGAGGCTTGCGCCCCCTATTACAACTGCTACGATCGCATCAAGTAAAAAGGTGGCGCCGGCATCCGCTTTACCGGTAACATACTTTAACATATACATAATCCCTGCGAGGCTCGCAAAAAATGATGAAACCATATAGATCTTGATCAGGTGAGATTTAACATTAATCCCGGCTCTTACGGCAGCTTCTATATTCCCTCCAATGGCATGAGTATGCTGCCCGAACTTTGTTCTCTTTAAAATGAATGAAAAAATGAATACAAATAAAAATGTAAAAACAACAACATTTGGTATTATTTCAATTAGGAGCTCTCCTCTCACGATTGACGGCTTCTTGAATAGTGTGACCAGCTTTCCCGGTAAGATGTAAATAAAATAGCCGTTCCCTATATTATTTGCAAGGTATGGCAGGTTCTTTGCGGGGACTCCCTGGATCAAAAGTTCTGAGATTCCATAGGTTATGCTCAGCATTGAAAAGGTTGCGATAAAGGATGGCACCTTGAGCCTTGCCACAAGAGTACCATTTATGTACCCCGGTATTAATCCCACCAGCAATGTAATAATGATACCAAATAAAATACTTAATCCCGGTGAAATTCCCATATTGCTAAAAATGACGATTAATTTTGCTGAAACAATGCTTGCGAACCCCATTATGAACCCTACCGATAGATCAATGCCTCCCGTAATAATCACGAATGTTTCCGCGGTTCCAAGTAAAAAAATTGCTGTACCAAAGAAGAAGATTATCTGAAGTCCTTTAAGGCTAAAAAAGCCTCGTGCGAATATGATGAATACAAGCGTTTCTAAAACAAGAAAAATAAGGGCCCATTGCCTGCCAGCTGAAATAAGGAACCTTTTATCATTCCTTGCACTTGATGGATCTTTCATGCAGAACCCTCCGGTAGAAAATAGGCAAGTAAAAGCGATAAACAAAACTCAGCCTGACAGGTCCTTCTTATTTTAAAATAAATCGGGGAAAAGCTGATCAATCACAACAGCAATTATAAGTATAAGCCCCACAGCAATAAAGCGATAAAATGGCTCCACACCTGTAATAGATAACCCATTTTCAATAAGGCGCAGCAGTATAACTCCAATGCAGGACCCAATAATACGTCCCTTTCCGCCCATCAGGCTTGCTCCCCCGATAATAACGGCAGCGATTGCAAAAAGCTCATACATGGCACTGAATGGAGTAAAATTCCCTATTCCAGTCTGAAAAACATTAAAAACTCCGGCAAGCCCTGCCAGAAACGAGGAAAGGACGTACACTTTTATTAAATGCTTTTTTACATTAATTCCAGCCCTTATTGCCGCGTCCCTGCTGCCGCCTATTGCGTAGTTATGCTGACCGAACTTTGTATTTTTTAGAATAAACCAGAAGATAGTAAGAACAACAGCAAAAAATATAATAGCGTTTGGTATTATTCGAATAAGTTCCCTGATCTGTGAAGCTTCTATTCCAAAAGGCTTATGAAAAAATGAAAATGATTTACCAGGCAGTATGTACACAAGATACCCATTGCCAAGTCCAACAAGACCGGGTGGTAAATACGAAACAGGAAACCCCTGGCATATTTTTAATGTTATGCCGTTTACAATTCCCCACATGCCTAGAGTTGCGATAAAAGGCGGAATATTATACCTCGCAATTAATACTCCATTTATCAGTCCAGGTATCAGACTTATACCTATTCCAATTAAAGTTCCTAATATTATTATAGTAACTGGCCCGGCTATCGATGCTTCATGCATTATCTGCATTGTTTTTGCGGAAAGTACAGAGGAAAGACCCATCACAAATCCCACAGATAGGTCAATCCCTCCTGTTATTATCACATAGGTTTCAGAGGCAGCAAGCAGAAGAAAGATTGTTGAAAGATAGAGTATATTTTGAAAGTTTTTGAGGCTGAAAAAGCCTTTTCCGGTAAAACTGAATACTGCTGTTAAAAGGATAAGAAAGAATAAAGCCCAGTTCTTGGCGAGAATTATAACGATTTTTGATCTTTCTTTACCGATAGTTACGGGATCACCAGTATTTGAGGCCAACTGTGTTCTCCTCTGAAGATCCGATATTCACCGGTTTTATTTTAAATATAGGCAAGTAAATTGTCAATCATTATGAGAAGTTATTCCTTGCCTCTTTATTCGTTTTGCAGTAATAAATTCCAGTACATAATAACAGCTTTCTCTCGTACGAAGTACCAGCTTTTAATGGATAAAACCATAATATCTGTCCATACATAAAACAGGGTTAGCTTTTGTGCAGCAGCTAACCCTGTTTTAAAAATATAATTTGAAATAATTTAAATCACTTTTTGTAAATAAACTGCTGCATATCAGGATCATCCACGTTTTCACTTGTAAAGAACACAAAGCCCGGAATAACCTTTTTGGGGACTTCGGCACCCTTTGTAAAGTATTTATAACCCCATTCAACTGCCAGACTTCCGATTTCTGCGGGTTTCTGGGCGAGTAATAGATCAATCTGCCCGTCTTTGAGAGCATTAATTAACTCTACCGAAGCATCCCAGCATGCAATCTTTACAGCTCCTGTTAACCCGGCATTAACAACTGCCTGGTAAGCGCCCTGGGCACTGAAGAGGTTTGTTCCAAAAATACCGACTATATCCGGATTTGCCTGAAGCTTGGCAAGGGTCTGCTCCTGTGCCTTTTGCTGCACGTCAAGGTTATAATCAACACCAACAACTTCAATGTCCGGATATTTGGCTGCTCCCCTTTTAAAGCCGCTTACTCTTCCCATGACAGAGGATACATCCGGATTTGTTGTATTGATATAGACTTTGCCCTTTTTCCCTAACAGCTCTGCCAGCTTTTCCGCAACCCTTTCTCCGCCCAGCTCATTATCTGTTCCGATATAGGCAAGCGGGAAGGAGTATTCACTGGATTTTGAATAATCTCCGTCACCAAGAAAAGTATCTACTGTAATAATTTCGATATCCTGATCGTAAAATTTCTTGAGAGGGGCAATCAGCGCGTCTATAGAGGTTGGAGCTATCAAAATTAAGTCAATGCCTCCCCGTGCCACTGCCGCTTCAAGAATCGGCACCTGATGCTCGGGACCCCAGGCTTTCGCAAATTCGGCAACAATAAGGTTTACCCCCAGCTCTGCTGCCATTTCCTTTGCACCTCTTTCCATTGTGTAATAAAATGGATCAGAAACACCTGGAACAAATAAAAATGTCAGCTCTTCTTCTGCTTCCTTTTTTGGTGAAGCAGAAAGCGGAATACTTACCGCCACAATGAGTAGAAGAGCCGCAAGTACTGTGATGAATTTTTTCATCACTTCCTCCTTTACAAAAAGATTTAAGATTGGTTTAAAACCAATCCTGGCTGCAAAATATCAATACTGTAACAGACTATAACGAACACCGCAACAGGATAATAATGCAGCACTTTTCATCATACTCAGGATCATTTAAAAAGTCAATTTAAATTTTATCGGGAAAGAAAAAAATACACACATAGGTACCAGTTCTACCGGCAAAAGGAATGTGTAATATTATATCCTGATAAGAAAAGTAAATTAATTTGTCGAAAAATTTTGTTTCAATAAATTTTGCTCGGAACAATTTTTTTAGGGGTTTTTGAACGGTCTTAAATTGCTGCATTATCCGGCATGTCTACGTTTGATAAGTGATACTTTGACAAGCGATCAAGCCTTGAGATATCCGTTTATCTTTTCCTGCATGAATTGTACATCTTCATCAGAAAGCGTGATGCAGCCGCCAGGGACATTTTCCTCAGCCTGTTTTGCATTCCGGTCGCCTATCAACATGTGTGTGATGCCTCTCTGGGTAGCTGCCAATGCAATGATAAGCTGGGCAATACATACACCATATTTTTCAGCTATTGGCAGAAAGGTATTCAGCATTTCATATCCCCTCCATTTCAAAGTTTATTATTCTGTGCAGCTGTCGAAAGGCTTTGTTATGAAAAGCTAAGGTTGATTTATGGCTAAGTTGAACATATTATAATACTTGTCCGGTTAAAACCAAAATCATTTTCTTGACTTAATCCAGCATGTTTAACTAATATTATTCAGTGTATCCGCCGGGAGGATACAGTCTGTTGTGATTTTTTTATTCAATTCATTCAGGAGTGCTGCTATGAAAACCTATGGTATCGGCATTATCGGTGCAGGGTTCATGGGGAAAACCCACACCTACAACTACGTTAACCTGCCGCTTTATTACGACGGGATGCCCTTTAAAACAAAACTTGTCGGGATCTGCAACAGGACATTGAGCAAAGCTGAACGGTTGAAGGAGGATTTCGGTTACGAGTTCGCGACAAGTAATTACATGGACCTGCTTGAGAGAGATGATATAGATATTATCGATGTGTGCACCCCGAACATCGTCCACCACGAACAAATTATAAGATCTCTAAAAGCAAAAAAACATGTATATGCCGACAAGCCCATTTGCATTACCGACGATGAAGCGGACGATATAGTGAGCGAAGCGGAAAGTTCAGGGGTTGTGCACCAGGTGGCTTTCCACAACAGGTTTTATCCGGCGGTCCGTAAAATAAAAATTCTGATGGAAGAAAATTTTATTGGAAAACCTGTCTCTTTCCGTGTGGTTTATTACCACTCGAGCAATTTGAACCCTAATAAATTCCGCGGATGGAGGCAGAGCATGAAAGAGTCCGGCGGGGGGGTGCTGTTCGACATGGGCTCACACGCAATCGATATCGTGTATTACTGTCTTGGAGAGTATGACAGGATGAGCATGGAAAGTGTGATCCTGTTCCCGGAAAGGCCCGACGCAGAGGGGAACATGGTAAAGATAGATACCGAAGATCACGTGCTAATAAACGCTAAAATGAAGAACGGGGCATTGGGCACAATAGAGGTCTCAAAGATAATTGTCGGCAGCAATGACGATCTTGACATCGAGCTGTACGGCACTGAAGGAGCGATACGCTACAGCCTCATGAATCCCGGTTTTCTGCGCGTTTATGACAGCAGGGACCCTCAAACCCCATTGGGGGGCAGCAGGGGGTATAAAGCGGTCGAGGTACTGAACAATGACCCGGACTCACAGTCGAATTTCCCGGGCCCGAGGTTCAATGTAGCGTGGCTCAGGGGCCATTTAGGAAGTCAATACAATTTTTTAAAATCCGTGCATGAAAATAAACAGGCTGTTCCTTCATTAAAGAGTGGCGCATATATCCAGAAGATCATGAACAAACTGTACCGGGTGAGCGGCAAAGAAGAGTGGATTTCTGTCTAAATCGTGAGTTCGAATATGTTTATACAGCTATCCGGTAAGAATGCTGATCTCGTCTTCCAGTTCTTTTAACGTCGTCGATGCTTTTCCCTGCAGGAAAATGTCCGTTATCACATTTGTGTAGCTTGACGGACTGGTGTTCACTTCGATTATCTTCGCTCCCCTGCGGTTTGCCTCAATTGGGAGAAGCGACGCCGGATAAACCTCTCCTGTCGTGCCTACAATTATCATCAGGTCGGTTTTGTTTACAGTTTTTTGAGCCTTGAGCGCAGCTTTCCGGGGTATTTCTTCCCCGAAGAAGATAATGTCAGGTTTCAAGGTTCCGCCGCACCTGCAGACCGGAGGTAGATTTCCAATTATTTTGTCATTCGCCCTCACCAGCTTTCTGCATCTCAAGCACACCAGGTCCCTGCAGTTTCCATGGTATTCTGCAATGTTCCTGCTCCCGGCTTCAAAATGAAGGTTGTCGATATTCTGTGTGATAAGCGCTTTGATCAGTCCTCCCTGCTCGAGGCGGGCGAGCACGTAATGGGCTTCGTTTGGTCTGGATTCCGCGAAGGTTTCAAAAAAGAGTTTTTTCAGTAATTTCCATGATTCGGCAGGGTTGGCGGTAAAATACGATATGTCGAACAGCTCGGGGTCATATTTTGTCCACAGTCCGTCCTCACCCCTGAATGTCGGGATACCGCTCTCTTCTGAAATACCTGCCCCGGTAAAGGCGCAAGTGTACCTGGAATTAAAGATAAGCCCGGCTGCTTCCCGTGTATTGCTTTTCATTTGATAATACAATACCACACATCATACTATAATAGAAGAGATTGTGTTAATAAATAATAGTTTCGGGTGCTTCCGCCCAATCTTTGATAGGGCTGATCCGTCCAGGCCCGGAGGGCGCCATGAACTAATTAATTCTTGAACTTTTAGAGTTCCTGGAATAATATAATACAAATTTACTGATCGGGGGATTTACGGTGGAAAGAAGGGGTATCACGGCTGCGGGTAACTTCATAATCGACCATGTCAAGGTCGTGGACCTGTGGCCGGACGAGGGGATGCTTTCAATAATATCCGAGGAAAA
>DRHN01000074.1 GCA_011049595.1 Spirochaetota bacterium
AGTAAATCAAATATCATAGAGTCGGGTAAATCCATTCCAGCAATCACCAATCTGACGTCTTGCGACTGAAAAAAGTTCAAACCCTCTGTATCATTTTGAGCCGAAAATATATTAACATGGTCAGATTTTAGAAACGCGTTGATGTCTCCGGTCAACTCTTTACCTTTTCCGACAAACAGCACGCTGCGGATTTTTGAATTTATAATATTTTCAAAGGCAGTCAATACTTCGTTGATCCGCTTTTTTGGTGCTTTATTTGATATATAAACACAGGCTCCCCGTGCCAGCATCTCGCTGCTCCCATCCGGGTCGGTAACCGCACAAACAGGGATATGCCTGGTGCTGAGGTCATCTTTCAGTTTGTCAAGGACCTTATTTCCCTCCATGCCCGTAAGTTTATCGCTCAACATGATGGCCTTGGGGTTGTATTCATAGACAAATTGAAGCCCTGTTTCACCATTTTCAGCGACAAGGCATTTGAACCCCCTGATGCGGGCTGTGTTTACAAGAGCCCTCGTAAATCTCTGGTTACTTTCGATAATCAAAAGGGTTTTGTCATCAGGTGATATTTCTTTTCTGTCATCGGTTACATAATCAGAAATTCTTGGTATTGTATTCTCATCAAATATGGCGTATTGATCTTTATCCCGGGATTCAATCTCTACTGCACCTGGCTGCTCACCTGTTTTCTCTTCAAATACAGGTGAATCCCAGATGAGTCTTTCCGGGAGGAAGAGTGTAAACGTGCTGCCGGTGCCGGGTTCGCTTTTAACCTGTATTTCCCCTCCAAGGTACCACGCCAACTTGTTTGAGATGCTTAAGCCCAGCCCCGTACCGCCGTATTTGCTGCTTATTGAAGGGTCAGCCTGCTGGAACGCCTCAAATATTATTTTTTGTCTGTCAGGCGGAATACCGATGCCGGTATCCGATACACTTATCGCGACCGTCTTTTTTAAACTCAGATGAATATTCGAAAGTTTAACAGAAGCTTCAGGCCGCCGGATACTCAGCTTGACAGTACCTTTTCCCGTAAATTTCAGCGCGTTTGCCGTAAGGTTTTTTACGATCTGGGTCAATTTGCGCTCATCAGTTGAAATATGTTCCGGCAGGTTGTTGGCGAGTTCAACCGTGAATCCGACTTTATGTTCTTCCGCGATGTGACCGAAACTTTTTTCAATTCCTGAAGCGAAATCCGATAAGTCAAGGTTCGCAATATCGATCTCCATTTTACCGGCTTCTATTTTTGATATGTCAAGGATATCGTTTATCAAAGCTAAAAGCGATGAGCCGGCGTTGTATATAACCTCTGTGGACTCCTTTTGTTCTTTTGACAGGTTGCCGGTTTCATTCTCTGCAAGCAGTTTTGCCAGGATCAGGATGCTGTTGAGCGGTGTCCTGAGCTCATGGGACATGTTTGCTAAAAACTCAGATTTAAAATCGTTGGCTTTTGCCAGCTCATTTACTTTTTCTTTTATTGTTTTATTCGCTCTGCTCAACTCGATATTTTTAATTTCGATCTCAGCTTTATGCTTTTCAAACATGCGGTTGGCTTTTTCAAGCTCTTCATTATAGGACATGAGCTCTTCCTGCTGTGTTGACAGCTCCTCTTCAGTTGCCTGGATCTGCTGTGCCTGCGCTTCGAGATCTTCGTTTGTCGAAATAAGCGCCTCCTGCTGTAACTCGAGCGCTTCTGTCTTTTTTCGTGTCTCTATGAGTAATTTTTTAATTTTCTCCCTTGAGTGGATAATGTTTATTTCAACCCCGATCCTGTCCGCCGCTTGCTCAACGAGCTCCTTGGAGGTCTGATCGAACATGTTCATTGATCCGAACACGATTACCGCTTTCACGGATCCCGTGTTAATTGACGGCGTGATCATCAGATGTTTCGGTTTGACTTCGCCGATACCGTAATTGATTTTTGCCCCGATCCGTGTGGCATAGTCAGAATCAATAAATTCATTTTTGATGTCGTCAAAGTTATCCCGGCTACAGGTTTCATTGTTAAAGTCTGCATTGCAAAACAGGATACTTTTTTTATCGAGCGCGGCCTGCCCCACCAGCCCCTCACCCGGTCTATACCGCGAAAGCATTTCGTTTTTATCGGAAAAGGCGTAGCCCGATATAAATTCCAGAACGCCGTCCTCATCAGAAACATATAACGCGCCCACTGCCGCGTCTATGTATTCAGATAGGAAACAGATAGCACTTCTGCCGAAAGATTTCAGGTCCTGTTTCCCCGATGTTATTTTTGTAAATTCGTTCAACCCTGTTTTAAGCCAGATAGCCTCGAAAATTTTTTGTGCCATTTCATTAAACGATCTGCCGAGCTCCCCGGTTTCTCCGAAACTCGTCTGGTCAGCTCTGGCGGTTAAATCCCCTTCGGTGATCCTTTTAGTGACAGCTGTCAGACGGTAAATTGGATTTGATATCCTTTTGCTGAAAACGGCGGCTGTAAATACAAGGGCTGTTATTACCGCTAAACCAATAAAAATAATAACAAAAATAAGTTTGTTGATCGGTCTATTTATTTCACCCTTGTCGGTTTCAGCTATTATCGCCCACACCGTGTTTCCTATGTTCAGCGGCGCCCATGCCGAATGTACGGATTTGCCGCGGTAATCAATGATAATTTCCGTTCCGCTCACACCTTTGAAAGACTGCCTGGAGGCTTTTGTGTCTACGCCGTTTTTTTCAACTGTTCCTGAAAAAGAAGCGGCCACGGAATGGCCCCCGGGTTCCAGGTACGAATCGGACCTCATGCGCATATCAGCGCCGACAAGATAGGCTTCACCGGTCTTTCCCATCCCGCTTCTTTCATGCATTATCCTGTTTATCTGGGCCAGCGGGATCTGCACACCTACCGCGCCTATATAAATACCGTTTTCTTTAACGGGAGCGAGTATAAACATAGCCGGATCTTTATTGGTGGGAAGATAGGGCTCCATATCTGTTGTTATCGTGGCCTTATCCCTGTTTAATTTGACCCACCCCTCTGCGAGATGCGTCTTCTCGTCCGCCATGAGGACGCCGAAGTCATCCTCCATCCTGGCCGTAATAAGCACCCTCCCGTTTTCTGGTGAAAACAAAAAAACATCATAAACACGGTACATGCTTTTGTATGTATCAATAAACGTGTAATATCTGTCCACCAGTTCTTTGTAAGGCCCGTACTCCATTAACCTTTTCCCTGTAAAGCCCCTGTCGGCTGCCTGACGGCTTACACTGTCCAGGTCCTTTACGGCTTGACGA
>DRHN01000075.1 GCA_011049595.1 Spirochaetota bacterium
AGATGATGATCGGGTCAGTATGGCACTTTGCGGTGAGGGAAGACACTCCCATGAAGGGCCCTCAAGATCTTGCCGGTAAAAAAATATCCGTGATGGTTGCCGGCTGGCAGGTAATTATTGATCCTCTTCTGGTTGAGCTCGGTATTGATCCCGCCAGTGTTGAATATGTTGTTGCCGGACCTCAATGGGGACAGATGGTTGCCCAGGGCAAGGCTGATGCTGCTCTGGTCTGGCTTGCCCTCGATGTCCAGTGGGATGCTGTTGGGCTTAAATTAAAATACTGGAGAGGAACTGATTTTTCAGTGCTGCCTTCAAACGTCTACGCTGTACGAAAATCTGACCTCAAAGACTCGGCAAAAAGGGATGCTATCGTAAAATTCTTAAGGGGATCATCCATGGGCCTGCATTTCGGGCGGTTCAACCCCCAGGCAGGCGCCCAGATAGTGTACGATCAGTTTGCGTCTATAAGAGAACAGATGACTCCGGATCTCGCGCTCGAGTCCATGAGACAGCTCGCATACTCCTTTGTAGAGGGTGAGAGACGGGGGCTTGGATACGGCGCTTTTGAATCGGAAGGTTGGGAGAAGTTTCTGGATATTATCGCTGATCTGGGTCAGACAAAGAGACGCCTATCCCTCGATGAAACAATAACCAATGACTTGATAGAAGAAGCCAATGACTTTGATAAAAAACGGGTCGAAAGAGACGCAAAAGCTTTTAAGCTGAGCAGCACCTGGAAAGACGTGAAAACCCAGGGTCCTTTCTTCTAAGCAACTAAACAGAAGAAAGACCGGAAACGATCCAATTATTACCGAAAATGGCCCGTGCAGCTGAAAAGGGGAAGGGCTATTTAAAATAATACTTGATAATTTAAAAAAACTTTATAACTTAACAACACAAACATATAATAGTGTCAATAATGAAATGAATAATGGCCCTATTTAAAAATAGGGCCATTATTTGATTTTATTTATAAACGTTTAAAATCACTTCGATCATCGGGATGAAATAAACTTTTTATAGAGATGGTTATTAAAATTAATTAATCATAATTGGAGACAGCATGGAGGATGTAATAGTTGTAGACAATGTATCGAAAGTTTACGCCAGTGAAAGGGGTCCTGTCCACGCACTCGACAGATTTTCAATGAAAGTCGGGGAAGGCGACTTTGTCGCGATAGTCGGTCCGAGCGGGTGTGGGAAAACCACCCTATTATGGGGGCTCACAGGGCTCCACCCCAACACCGGGGGGAAGGCCACTATCCTTGGAAAACCGGTCGACAAGCCGAGAAGGGATGTGGGGATAATATTTCAGCAGGCCAACCTTCTACCCTGGAGGTCCCTGATACAGAACATCCGTTTCCCCCTGGAGATAATGAAAGAAGACCTCAGTAAATACGAGGAAAAAATAAAAGAGCTGATCGAGAGTGTAGAGCTCACCGGATTCGAAAATCACTATCCCAGGGAGCTTTCCGGCGGCATGCAGCAGAGGGCGTCCATCGTCAGGGCGCTTTCATACGACCCGAAAGTGCTTCTTATGGATGAGCCTTTCGGCTCTCTTGATGCTTACACCAGGGACGAGATGGATACGCTCCTGTTGGAAATTTGGAAAAAAACAAAAAAGACAATCGGATTCGTAACACACAGGATCGAGGAAGCGGTGTACCTTGCAAACAGGGTGTACGTTATGACACCAAGGCCGGGCTCTAATTCTGCCGAGTTTGACATAGATCTGCCGAGGCCGCGTCCTGATGGCATTACAACGACCAAAAAGTATTTCGATATCGTCACAGAGATCAAAAAAAGGATCGTCAGCGATGTAAAAAAACAAAAGGAAAAAGGGGTTTATAAGAGCCAGGCATTTAGTACAGTGACATAGTATATAGTTCAGGAAATGTTCACGTCTGGTATACTTGTAATTTTGAAAAAATATCAATAACTGCTAACTTTACATTTCATTATTTCATTAGTTTATAAGGAGATTGTTTTATGGATGTTTATGAAAAACAGCTCGAGGAAGAGATACCCGATTTTGGTGAGCATGCGCCCGAGCAGCATGGTGGGCTCGACATTTCCTCCACAGTATCAGCCGTAAAGATCCACGGTTGGAAACAGGTTTTAGGTATTGTAGCAGTAGCCATTGTAATAATCGGCGGATGGGAGTTTCTCGTCAGGTTTTTTCAAGTCCCTGAGTTTGTATTCCCGACTCCAAGCGCGATATTCATTGCGCTGGTTACATCTTTTCCTAATAACTTCCCGCATTTCCTGATAACACTCGTCGAGCTCGTTTCAGGATTTGTTGTTGGTGCCAGTATCGGCCTTTTTCTTGCCGCTGTACTCACACAGGTGCCCTATTTAGAGAAAATAATTGTACCCTATATACTCTTACTTATTACTACTCCCACACTCGCGCTTATTCCTCTATTAATGCTGAAACTAGGGTTCAACATATGGCCGCGGATAATAGCTGTATCTTTAGCTTCCGGTCCCATGGTAATGATCAATGCTGTAACAGGGTTCAGAAGAACGGACCTCGCCAAGATCGCCCTTGCCAAATCCTATGGGGCGACTACATTTCAAATATTTAAAAAGATAAGATTCCCGCTCGCTCTTCCCATGATAATAGTAGGACTTCTCGTAGGCGGCATTTTTGGTCTGATTACGGCCGTCGGTGCCGATATGTTCGGTGGAAAAATGGGCCTGGGAAATAAGCTGGCTTACTACTCTTCTCTCGCGAGAATGGCTCACTTTTTCGCGATTATCATTATGATTTCTTCCATTGGTATTTCTATATGGATACTTTTTGCAAATATCGGAAAGAAGTGGGCGAGCTGGCAGGAATAAACACAATCAGTCAATCACGGCAATAAACTAATGTAAAAAGGAGGATGCTCGTGAAAACCTATAAAGTAGGTATCGTGGGGTTTGGATGGGTCGCTGGTGCTCACATGAAAACTCTGGCGAACTTGCCGGATTACGAACCTGTGGCCATAATGTCAAGAAGAGATCTTGACCCGGCGCAAATAAAGCAGGAATACGGTGTAGACGTAAAGATATACAACGACTATGATAAATTCCTGGAACACCCGGGCATGGACATCGTCAGCATATGCACCCCTCACCCCCTGCACCCCGAACAGACGATCAAGGCCGCCAACGCGGGAAAAGACCTGATAATAGAAAAACCTATCGCTCTCACCTTTGAAGATTCAGTAAAAATGCTCGAAGCGGTTGAAAAAAATAAAGTCCGGACCTCGATCGGATTCTGGGTACGGCTGATGTCCGTGACCAAAGCCATGCGATCGATAATCGATCAGGGATTGATAGGAGACGTGTATTATGCTGAATGCGATTACTATCACGGTATAGGGCCATGGTACGGCCAGTTCGAATGGAATATAAAAAAAGACATGGGTGGAAGCTCTCTGCTGACGGCCGGATGCCATTCTCTTGATATAATGCTTTATCTCGTCGACACGGAAGTGGATGAAGTTTTCTCATATTCAACTTCGAATCCTCACGAAGTGTACAAACCATATGAATATGACACGACATCCGTTACCCTTTTAAAGTTTAAAAACGGGACGACTCTCGGCAAAGTCGCCTCCGTTATCGACTGCATGCAACCCTATGTATTTAACATGAACATGGTCGGCTCGCACGGCTCGATTAAAAACAATAAATTCTACAGTAAAAAAATCGACGGTTTGCTTACAGACTGGTGCACCCTCGATGTCATGCTTATCGACAGCGGTGATGTGGCTCACCACTCATACAACGAGCAGTTTATCCATTTCGCTGAGTGCCTGAAAACCGGCAAGGAGACTGTGAACAACCTTAAAAACGCCTTCGAAACACACCGGGTGATCTTTGCGGCTGATAAATCCGCGGCCACAGGGAAACCTGTAAGTCTGAGTGAGTTTAAAAGATAATTTTTTTTGTACCGTACATTAAATCAACTGCCTCCATCTCTCTAATTTTAAGGATTATTTGAGACATGTGGCTTGTTTTTTATAAAGAAGAAGGCCATTGAAAATATTACAACTATAAAATGTAACAACCGTGAATTCGGCTGCCCTTCCCGGATCAGGTCTTTTTTTTTCCGCAGCCAGATAACTTACAATCGCGCAAATAATACATAAAAATTGAGATCCCGTTTTTCACAAGCAAGAAAAAAATAGGGATGGGAACTAGCCCTTTGATCTGCCATGGGATTGCTGAAGATCATAACGGCAGGATGGATTAATTACTTGTTTTGTAAACCCTTATTCTGCCTCCGCTTTTCCCGCTCAAAAGCCAAAGGTAACCTGTTCCTCCATCGGATATTGAAAGGCCATGGTAGATCCTCTGATTGTTCGCCGGGTCCCCGAACCCATTGGTGGAAACCGGCTCGAAGTCCGCATCAAGCACAGGGTCGGTGACGCCGGCTACAGTACGCCAGAGCTGTACGCCGTCCGTGCTGTTGTCATACCCGATGTACAATCGGTCACCGTTTGTTACGAGAAGAGAGGCAGCGGAATTGTTGCCGTTTCCCATATTGCTGATACCTGCGCCGTTGTCCGCAACGAGCGACCAGGAGATGCCGTCGTACTTCCACAGCTGCGGCCGATTTGAAAAATCCTCTGTGTTTCGGATCAAATAGAGCCTGTTGTTGAACACGGCCATGGCCGGAAATGCTTTGTCGGACGGGATGAGCTTGTTTGTGCTCGTGAGCTCCGAGGAAAACCTATTCCCACCATCGTACCACTCGATGGATGTGGGTGTTACGTCCTCCCAGTGTGAGGGGTTGTCGGAATAGGAGACCGGATCATCGACGGTGGAACGCATGATACCGCCGTCCCCATCGATGTTATTGTTCCCCCCGTTTGCGAGGAAGAGGTTGTTCTGAAATATACCGAAAGAATCGATACCAACGATACCACCCGTATTCTTTGGGGAGGAACTTACCCCGATCCGAGGCATCTCGTTTCCCTTCAGGTTTAAGACATCCACACCATTCACCGGGTTTTCCACGATATTGACAATTCTATGCAGGTAGGGACGCTTTCCACCCGTGTCCGGGAATCCTACATACAGACTATTGCTGAACACAGACATGGCAGAAACGCCCTTTGTTTGCGGACCTAAGATCGAATTAAGCAGCATGGGATTGAAATCCAGGTCTTTGCCAGTATCTGAGGTGAAATAGATATAATCGAGATTCCCGCCTGAATTCGACGGTCCTATGAAGAGGTACTCCACCCCATTGATGGTACCCGCTGCGATGTAGTCAATGCCGTCCTCGCCGTCAGGTCCCGGATCGAGAGAGTTGGTGTAGGTCGAGCTGACATGGAACCTGAAAGACACCAGCTCCGGGTCCGTGCCGTCGGGTTTGATTCTGAAGATCGAATTGTTTGCAGCTGCCGGACCGATGTATATCCTGCCCCGGTACTTCGTGAGCATGGAGAAATTGTTGGCGCCCTCTCCCATCGGGTCGGTCATAACCGGTCCATCACCTAAAGTCTGCGGCAACGGCGTCTCACCGGTAAAAAAAACCGTATCGTTGGGAGGAGCAGCGATCCCGTTGAAGTTCATATCCATGACGCTTTGATCAACGGTGAGGATGTAGAGGCTCTCGGAGAAGGTCCCCAGTATGTCGAGTCTGACTTTCGAAGGATCGGGCTGCATGGTCGCGATGTTGACAAACACCGGATTGCCGGGATTGTCCACAATCGTGTAGTTGCTGATCGTCTCCGCCGAGACCATGTCCATGGGCTCTGAGAACTGTACCTCCACCGTGTCGCTATCGATACGGGTCGCAAACACCACGGTGGGCTGCGTGTTATCGACAGGACCGGTTCCGTAGAAATCTTCGTAGTTCGGCACAGCCATGGGGCTGCCGTTCAAATCCGTCACCCCGGTTACTGTCAGTATGTAGATAGTGCTGTCAATTTGCGGGCTCGTTTCAAGTATCACCTTCGCAGTATCAGCCGCATCCCGTGTGGCCTGCATGATCGAAAGCCCCACGATGTCGTAGTTCGGTACCGCTTCGGCGCTTGCAAGATCCACCTCCTCGGAGAAGTACACCACCACCTTTGTGTTGCTGTAGGAGCTCACACTTACGATGAAGGGATCCACATCGCCTGCAAACACCCTGGTATCCGGCTCTATGACCCCCGAGACACTAAAGGTGTAGTTATTGTCCTCCTGCGCAGAGGTCACCAGGTCCACGATACGGTAATCAGCCCCGTCACGCAGCGCACTCAGCACCGTCAGCCCAGGTATGCTGTAGTTGCCCACCACCTCCGCATCGGGCAGCGGTACGTCCTTCGTGAAAAACACCCGTACCCCCGTGTTCGACGTCGCCTTCACCAGCGACAACGACGTCCCCTCCCCTGCAAAACTTACCCGGTTCTCAGGCAACCCCAACAGCGCATTGCCCGCCAGGTCCGTCACTATTGTGCTCACCTCCACGTAGTACACACTCTTCGAGAACATACCCCCTATGTCAAGCCGTACCTTCGACGCGTCAGCCTGCCGTACCGCCGCACTCACCGTCTCGGGTATCCCAACCCCATCCTCTATCAAATAGTTCGATTCATCCTCCGAGCTCACCAGTTCCACCGGCTCGGAAAACTGTATCTCAACCGTGTCGCTGTCAACCATCACCGCAAACATCACATCGGGCGGCGTCATGTCCACGGGGTCCGTACCCGTGAAACCTGCTGAATTCGGGGTTCCCAGCGGATTGCCCGTCAGGTCCGTCACCCCTTTCACCGTCAGAGTGTAGGTCTAAGCCCCCGACTGCGACGCCGTCTGCAAAACCACCTTGCTCCGGTCAGCACCGTCCCGCACAGCTGAGACCACCCCAAGCGCAGGCACGATGCTGTAGTTGGCTGTTTTCTCCGCAGAGCTCTGCTCCACCTCCTCGGCGAAATACACCACCACCGTGGTATTGTCATAGGAACCTGCGCTTAGAATCGAAGGCGCCACGTCTCCCTGGAAGTTCATGTTACCATTGTTCTCCAGTGTGATGCCATCCGCATCCACCACTCCGCTCACAGCCAGCAGGTACTGTGTGTCCTGCTGGAGGAAGGTCGTGATGTCCACAGAAGTCCTCACGGAGGAGTCGATCCTGGCGCTGACGATCGTTAAACCCGGAATGGAATAGTGGCTGACTTCCTGGCTGCTGGCCCCACCCACATTAGAGCTGAAAACCACCCGCACGCTCGTGTTGGAAGTAGAATAGACGTCGACCAGCACGAAGAATCCCTCACCGGGACTCGCGGTTGCCAACTCGAACATGTTCTCACGGGATATACAGGTACTGAGAAGAAGGAGTGCGGCGACTCCCATTATGATGATGACAGATACATTTTTCATTGGCCGAAACTCACTTTCATTGCATATGATTTTTTAACTCAAGCGAGTGCGCTATGGAAAATACAGCACAGCGTACCGTACTTTGCGCACTCCACACTCATCTAATAAATATATCTCAATTCCCATGAAATCCAATAATAAAGTATAATAAAAAGCAATTAACAATTACTATTTTGGGATGGTTGCAAGGTCTACAATAGAAAAATCAACAAGTTCACGGGATGCATTTGTAATCGAAAGACCAGGAATTGAATAGTTGATCTTATTCTCTGCGCTTGTAAGTTCAGAGCTCGTGTAATTTGATAAATTAGTTCATAAATATTTTCATAATTATTGCTATTTTAAGTATATAATTAATTATAACAATGCTCATTAAAGAAGGCAGGTTCAGCTCTTTTTCTTTTTTTCCATGGCCAGATAACTGATAAGCGCGAAAATAATCAGTAATTTGACAAAAGGGTAGATCACAACATCACGTACAGTAGTACTGCCGAATAATGTCATATTAATATCGGGAAAATAATACATAAATATCGAGATCGGGTAAAAAATAAATGAAAGTATTATTATCCACACATTTTTCCTGTACTGCTTTCGAGTTATATAAATAATACCTGTAACAAATAAAAGCAGTGAAATTGATAGATCAATATACAGCATTATGGGCCGACCTTGCAAAATACAACCGGATATCTATGGATCAGGATGTATCAAATATTATCACACGTTTATAGGGTAGTTCCCGTATTTTTTCACCGTATCATAAAAAGCCACAATATTTTCAACAGGTACCTGCGGCTGAACATTGTGCGAAGGCCCCAGGATGAGCCCTCCGCCGGGGGCTATTGTCCTGAGGCGCTGTTTTGTCTCCTCGACGACATCCTGAACAGTACCGAAAGGCATCGTGCCCTGGTTGTCAATTGTACCCCAGAATGTCAGCTCTTTCCCAAAATCTTTTTTTAGCCTTACGGGATCCATTGATTGAGGCTGCACAGGGTTGAGGATGTTCACGCCGACCTCGATCAGGTCCCGGATAATGGGGTACACACTCCCGTCAGTATGGAACGCAAACTTGAGGTCCGGGTTGATCTTTTTAAGAATTGAAAAAAGTTTCTCATACCTGGGCTTGAAAAACTCCCGGAACATATCTGGGGATATTAAAAGCCTGTCCTGGGTACCGAAATCATCGCCTATCCAGATCACATCCACCCCGTACCCGGCAAGAACAGTCCCGGCATCAATGACCCAGGTTAGTAATTTATCAAGGTAGGCGTGGACAAAATCCTTGTTCGAGATCATGTCCTCGAGAACCCTGTCCATGCCCCGCAGGTACCAGGCAAGCTCAAACAACGTGCACGCTAGCCCGCCCATGATCCCGTATTCAGCGCCATGTTTATCTATCATTTCCTTTGATTTTTTATAACGGTCTTCACTCTTAAAATCGGGCATTTTAAAATCATCCGGGTCTGATAGATCCGCCAGAGGGCGCTCTATCATCTCGGTGTACCTGTTGCCGGTCTGCGTGTCCACCCATCTGAACTTTATCCCCCACTCATCATAGTATTCCGGTGTATCCTCCGCGTAATAGCTGGTGCAGGGTCCTATCCATGTTATCAGAAAATCATGGTCCATCAAATGAGGCAGGTAACCGCCGTCAGCAGCGTACAGGGATAAATTTTCCGTATTTTCACCAAGATGCTTTAAAAACTTTTTTTCAGCTTCAGGTGTATACCATACATCAATAGGGACCCTGTCAGGCTCCTCGTGGCTAATAGCCATTAAAAACCTTTCTTTATGAGTCATAAATTCCCCCTGAATTATTTTTTTGCGGGCTGTCAGTAAAGCCTTATAACATACCTGAACAAAAAACTGTAATATATCACAACTGCTGAATAAAATCCGGAAAGATAAAAAAATGAGTCTCTGCTGCCCTGAGCGAAAAGGACGTGCTGCCTGAGAACGCACCCGCCGGCCAGGGTGGATAAAAGCCCAATTACAAAACCTCCCGCAACACTCATGAAGAAAAAATTATTGAATATCGCTTCGAAAGCAAGGAAACCGCCCTCGACTCCGGTTACGCTTATGTTCCCGATACTTTTAATATCACGTATATTTATTAAAAAACGCCCCCCGCTGCGTCCTATTCCCCCGACACCGTACTGAGGGGTCCCTGCCCTGAGCAGATCAAAGGAGTACAGAACTGAAGTGAGGAACCATATGGTTATAAAAAACGAGAACAATCCGAACAGGAGTTCCCTGTCGCGCACAAGTATATAATCGCGCAGACCCGCGACAAAACACATTCTTGATCGCTGTGCCAGGAACCCGATAACAACACCTATCATCCCCAGCATCGCCGTTAAAAATATCATATTTCTCATTAGTGGCTCCGGTACTTTCAAACACCGCTGTCACACCCGGCTCAACTCTCCTGCCCCCCGAATGAGACCGCGATACGTTTTATCAGCATGGTCCCGCCCCAAATTCCGACGAACATCCCGAAAAGCGCAACAATACCGTAAAGTTCACCGTACCCCGCACGAATGATGATCCTAGTGGGGCATCCGAAAATAATAAGACCAACAATCATAACAATAAAACCGTAAACAAAAAACAGTATCGGCCGGGTGCTTTTTTCCGTACGGTGCTCCTTAAACAGCCGTGAAGACAGAAAAGCCCCGATAGCCACGGCCGGAGAAGTTATCATCAGCACCCTCCCGGAAATTGCGGCTGTCTGAAAACGTGTCTTAAACAGCGTGTTCACAATTGTGTTGACCAGGTCCCTTGTGTGACACGTAAGACAGAACGTGTACGCTGAAGGGGGATAAAAATTTAGAGCTGCTTCGGCTGATACAAAAATAACCCCCGCGATAATCCCGAAGAGCCAGGGTTTCAGATACCATTTTTTCACGATCCAACTTCCCGACAGCCTTTATTATGTTACCGGATAATGGTGAATATCTTCATAATGAACATAAAATTCAGTGAATATCTTTATTACCTTTTCCTTCAATACATATTCAAACCGAAGCGCCACACCGCAATTGGGGCTTATTTCCCGGGGCCCGGGTATTAAAACAGCTTTTAAACCCTCTCTTTTCAGCACACTCTCAGCTTTCAACGCGTGATGTGAACCAAAAAAAGTGGCCACACCATCGAGAGTTGCCAGGTCAGGGACATTTTTGTCTTTTCTTAGCCTCATGACTGATGTTTCATGTTTTCGGCAATTTCTTTTAAAAAACGCACTGCTTTTAAGATATCCTTTTCACCCGTAAAAAATCCCCAGCTGAACCTCACCGTGCCGTCCGGAAAAGTCCCCAGGGTCTTGTGGGCCCGCGGAGCGCAGTGCAGGCCGATCCTGGTCATTATACCGTATTTTCTGTCAAGGACCTCTCCCACCTTTGACGCGGCAAAACCCCTGATGTTGAGAGACAGGACTCCTGTCTGTTTTAACGCGTTTCGGGCGCCGTACAGCACGAATCTGCCGTCACCGTCTGTTTCATTTAAAAAGATCTCCAGCAGCCGTCTTTCATGGGCCATGATCCTGTCAATGCCCCTGTCAAGTATAAATCGTATCCCCTCTCCAAGCCCTGCCAGCCCTATCACATTTAGTGTTCCGCTTTCATAACAATCCGGCAAGAATTCGGGCTGCTCTTCGCTGTACGAGAGGCTCCCTGTCCCGCCTCTGGTCAGCGGCTTGAGGAGCTTCTCGTCCCTTATAAAAAGACCGCCAGTTCCCTGCGGCCCCAAAAGCCCTTTGTGTCCGCTGAAGGCAAGCAGATCAATACTCATTCTCTCGACATCCAGCCCAACGACCCCGGCAGTTTGCGCCGCATCGACCAAAAAAAGTATATTGTTCTGTTTACACAGTAAACCGATTTTTTCAATCTCATTGATTGCCCCGGTTACATTTGACGCATGAGTCACCGCAACCAGCCTGGTTTTATCTTTTATGCATTTCCTGATCATATCAACAGTAACCTCGCCTGTCCGGTCTGCCTCGGCAACGCTCAGATCCAGACCCAGCCGGGCGAGATCGTTCAGGGGTCTCATTACAGAATTGTGCTCCATACTTGTCGTTACAGCATGGTCACCGGCTTTCAGCACGCCGTATAGAGCAGTATTCAATGCCTCGGTCGCATTTTTCGTAAACACAATTCTTGCCGGATCTTTCACATTAAAAAGTACGGCCAACAGGTCCCTGGTTTTCAGCACTATCCTGCCGGCTTCGATCGCTTTTCTGTGACCGGCGCGACCGGGATTTCCCCCCACCCGGCGAAAATAAAACTCCATGGCCTGTATCACCGTTTCAGGTTTGGGCCACGAAGTGGCAGCGTTGTCGAAATAATAGGACTTCACTGTTTTATCCCTTTGATGTTCCCGTGCGCCTTAAGATTTGAAAACCACAACTGGTAAAATAAGGACTTGCTTTTCTTCGCACCGCTTAAAAGCACCTTGTACTTTCCATCAATTTTAACGACAAAAAGCTCCTTGTCCCATTTGTATATTGAGCAGGCGCCCAACAGGTGGCCCCTGACCTCTATCTTATCAACGGTTTCAAAATCCTTCAGATAAAACACGCTGCTTTCAAAATCACTTTGATCAAAATCCACACTGCGTGCTTCAATATTGTTCAATTTTATCTTTATCCCCCCTTTGCCGATTTCCTTTTTCGACCGTTTTACAAAATCCTCTTTTTTCGTCCAGCCCTGAAAATCACCCTGACCCGGGCTTACCTCGTCTGAATATGAAACATCAGTCTCGCCGGGTGTCCAATCGGGCTCAAGGGCCATTTCCCACGCCTGTTCAAATTCGCCGCTGTCGATAAGCATGAAAAAAGACACTGCAGTGTCCCGCGGGGTATTTGTCCCGGGGGGGTTCATTTTCTTTCCGGGTGAGTATATCAAATTCGACTGGAACAGCGGGATTCCGGCCAATAACTTAATGAGAGCCCCTGCAAAAAAGAAGAAAACAAAAAAAGGGATGAGTCTATTACTTTTTATGATCTTATTACTATTCATTTCGCTTTTTCAGTTCATCAATTGCCACGGACACAATTATGATAACTCCGGTAATAACAAGCTGCCACATGGTATAAACATTCATCATACCAAGCCCGTTCTGAATTAACGCGATGATCAAAACTCCAATAAACGCACCGAGCAAGGTGCCTACGCCTCCGGAGAGGCTGACGCCTCCCAGAATAGAGGCAGCCACCACCTGGAACTCGAAACCTAATCCTGCCATGTGGTTTGCCGAGCCCAGCCTTGAAGCGAGGAGAATGGCGCTGATTGAAGCCATAACAGAGCACAGCACGAAGGCGCTGAGCTTGACTTTTTCCACATTTATACCGATGGCCCTTGCTACTTCGGCATTGCCTCCTACCGCGTAAATTCTCCTGCCGTAGGTTGTATTTTTCATTATATACATGAAAAGAAAAAGTATTACAAACATCAGCATCGCGGAATATGGTAAAAACCGGAACAGCTTACCGTTGCCGATCAAAAAAAAGATCTCGCGGCCCGAAGCGTCCGCTATCGCGACCTTTTTTGTTATCAAATAAACAGCCCCTCTGAGCGTGTAATACATCCCGAGGGTCGTAATCAGCGAATTGATTTTCAGTTTTGTTACCAGAAGCCCGTTAACGATACCGACGGCGGCTCCCATAACCAGGGCAGCAATCGCCCCGAGGAAAAAACTCCCTGTGGAATTCATTATCGCCACGAGAGGCAGCGAAACAAGTGCCTGAAGCGACCCGATCGAAATATCAACCTCACCGCTGATCAATAGGACCGAAAACCCGACAGCAGCTATCAGCGGCAGAGATACCTGGCCCAAAACATTGGACAGATTTCTTACCGTCAGAAAATATCTGGAGCTTACGCTGAAAAAAATGAAGATTACCGCAAGTGAAACCAGGAGCCCGGATTCGTTCACGCTGAAAATCCGCTTCAAAATACTGATATTATTCTTTTCCCCCATGTAAGTAACCCTTTACGCGATTGCAGCCGCTAATATTTTTTCCTGAGTTGCCTCTTTTTTATCGAACTCTCCTGTTATTTTCCCGTTGCTCATTACGATTATATGATCGCTTACTCCGAGTAACTCCGGCATTTCCGATGTCATGACCATTACCGCGAGCCCGGCTTTCGCGAGCTCATCTATCAGCCGGTGTATCTCGGCTTTCGCCCCGACATCGATCCCGCGTGTCGGCTCATCCATAATTATGATTTTTAGTTTTTTCATGAGCCACCGCGCTATCAGCACCTTTTGCTGGTTCCCCCCGCTCAAAAACATGACTTTCTGACGGAGAGACGGGGTTTTTATGCTGAACCTTTCCACAAACTCGTTTGACCGCTCTTTCTCTAATTTCCTGCTTATGAACCCGAAGGTGGAAAAATCCCGGATCGATGGAAGGGTTATGTTATGCGCAACGGACATCTGGAGAACGAGGCCTTCCCCTTTTCGGTCTTCGGTCAGGAGCCCGAGCCCCATCCTGGTGGATTGGGACGTTGAGCCTGCCCTCAGCTCCCTGTCATCAATATACACCTTCCCGCCTGTAATCGGGTCCAAGCCGAAAACAGCTTTCGCGAGCTCGGTCCTTCCCGCGCCGAGAAGACCGAAAGCCCCGATCACTTCACCGGAATGTACCTTAAAAGAAATATTTTTTAACTTCTTTTCGGTTGAAAGGTTTCTAACATCCAAAACAATTTTTCCTTTTCCGGTGTGTGTTTTTGGAAAAAGCGTTTTAATCGAACGTCCCACCATATCCTTTACAACTTCATCCGTATCGGTATCTTTTACATTTTTCGACGAAATTAGCTTCCCGTCCCGTAATACCGTTACCCTGTCGCTTATCTCAAAAACTTCTGCGAGCTTGTGAGTTACATATATGATGCCTATTCCGAGGTTTTTTAATTTGCCTATCACATCAAACAAAAACTTTATCTCGTTTGGTGTCAGCGCTGAAGTCGGTTCGTCCATTACGACTATCTTGGCCTCATGGGAAAGAGCGCGGGCTATTTCAACCATCTGCTGCTGGGATACGGTCAGGGAGGACACCTTATTTTTCGGGCTTATCGGCAACCCGATCGAATCGAGGATCCTGGTAGTACGTTCATACATCTTTTCCCAGTCTATTGCCCTGTTTTTCTTGAGGGGAAAGGATTCCAGAAAAACGTTTTCAGCGATTGTCATGTGCGGGATCAGGGCAAGTTCCTGAAAAACAACCTTAATTCCAAGCCGAAGCGAATCGGCTGCTGTATGAAAATTAACCGACTTATTTTCAAATATAATATCCCCTGAATCTTTTGTATAAACCCCGGCCAGAATTTTTATCAGGGTGGATTTTCCCGCGCCGTTTTCGCCGACAAGAGCGTGCACTTCCCCTTTTTTAAGGGACATGTCAACGCCGTCAAGCGCTTTTACGCCCGGGAACTCCTTTGACACTCCTTTTATTTGTAGGACCGGATCTTCATTTAAGCCCATTTTTCTATCCTCAAACCCTCGTTTCGCTCGAAAATTCAGTATGCAGGAAAATACCTTGTCAGGTTGTTATTATCTTTGATCTCGCCACTTTTCTTTTATTGTCGATGAACACCGCGATAATGATCACTATTCCGCTTATCACTATCTGCAGGTCCTGGTTCCATCTCAAAATAATAATTCCGTTGTTTATTATCCTCAGGATCAGAACACCAATCAGGGTTCCTATCAGTGTCCCTTCACCTCCGCCAAGACTTGTCCCGCCCAATATAACCCCTGAAATTACCGACAATTCAAACCCCACCCCCGCGTTGGGCTGACCGGAATTCATCCTCGAGACCAGGATTATACCGCTGACTGCCGCAAATGTAGAGTTCAATATAAATGTGAGGATCTTGAGGTTGTCCACCTTTATGCCGGATATCCGCGCGGCCGTATTATTTCCCCCGGTGGCGTACAGGCACCTTCCCATCACAGTTCTGTTAACAACAAGCAGAAAAGTGAAATACAGAACTATCATCATCAGTACCGGGATGGGTATAAATCCGAGATATCCGTTGCCTATCGCGTAGAAAGCGTCGAGACCATGGTAGTTCTGTACCGCCGCGATCCTGTAAATATAAACCATCCCTCTCAGTATCATCATCATTGCTATGGTCCCGATCAGAGAGTCCACTTTTAATTTTGTGGTGACAAGGCCGTTGATCAGCCCGACCAGGGCGCCGAGACCTAGCCCTGCGATAACCCCGAGGGGGACACTCATCGTCTTGTTGGTTATGTCCATTGTCACAACACCGACGAATGCCACCAGGGACCCGATCGAAAGATCGATCTCTCCGGTGATCAGGAGCATAGTCATCCCTATACCCGCGATGATGGCCATCGAGCTGTCGCGGAGAATATTAAGAATATTCGTGGTACTGTAAAATTTTGCCGTGCCGAAAGATATGGCAACAGAAATAATTACCAGCACCGCCACCATTATTACTTCATTGAACAGCACTATCTTTCCGAAAAACCTGTCTCTACCCCTGGAACCGGCTTCTTGCAATGGCCTTCTCCTCCCCTGCAAAGTTCATGGTTTTATAAAGCTGAACTCCGAAAACTCGTCATTCCCCTACGGGCATTTGCCCGTAGGGGAATGACATTTAACATCATACAGCGGAATAATTCAATATTTCGCGCACTTGTCTTCAGTGGGTATAGCGTTTACTGCATCCCAGTTGATCGTCCTGACCTCACCCCGCAGCGTGTAGTATTCATCCCACGTGTCGGGCGTTAGAGCGAGTGTAGGTGTGACATGGTGTTTGGGTACATCTTCGCCGTTGTACAGCCTTACAGCCATGTCGACAGCCTCAAACCCGACCTTACAAGGTAGAGGCAGCAATGTTCCCGGAAAAGGTCGGGTTTGAGGCTGTCGACATG
>DRHN01000076.1 GCA_011049595.1 Spirochaetota bacterium
ACGTGATTTGACAGGGAAGTATATGCCCTCGGTACGGAAGGTATTACTCGTTAATGATGACAGGTTGATTTGCTGGGCGCTGGAAAATGCTTTAAGAAAAAAATAATAATTTTACCTGTACTCACCTATTGCAATTTCTGTGCCAGTAATATAAACTTGAAAGAAATGAATATGGCTGGAAATACTTTCAGTAACTCTTTGATAAATAATGATTTATGATAATATTCCTATCATCATCAATGGGTTGGGTTTAGTGGTTTTTCTGAGACTGCGTGTTTTAACGCAGTAAGTTGCGAGAAATAACGCTATTCCAGCAAACCTATTTTTTTCATCCTGTATCTGAGGGCGTCTCTGCCAAGGCCGAGAAGTTTCGCGGCTTTTGTCTGATTGTTCTTTGACATATCGAGGGCTTTTTTCAGCAGGTTTGCTTCGAGCCCTTCAAGAGAAATACCGTTGTCAGGAAAATCTATCTGGATGTCCGGGGTTTTTTCGATGAGGATCTGCTTATTTCTTATTTCATGGGGAAGGTGCTCCGCGAGGATCTCTTCATCGCTTTCAAGGATGATCGCCCGTTCAACGATATTTTTAAGCTCCCTCACGTTTCCCGGCCATGGATAGTCGATCAGCAGGTCACGGGCTTTTGCCGTGACCCCCTTGATATTTCTTTTAAATTCCCTGTTAAACTTGCTGATAAAAAAATCAGTCAATAATGGGATGTCCTCCCTGCGCTCCCTGAGCGGAGGCAGCTCCACCGGTATCACTTTCAGGCGATAGTACAGGTCTTTTCTAAACCTGCCTTCCCGGACTGCTTCAGCAAGATCGAGGTTGGTTGCCGCAATTATCCTAACATCAATGTCGATATCACTTGTCCCGCCTACCCGTTTAAATCTCTTGTTTTCTATGATCCTTAAAAGCTTTGCCTGGGTCGAGATCTTCATCTCCCCTATTTCATCAAGATACAGCGTTCCCCCGTCTGCAAGCTCGAACAGGCCCTTTTTTGCAGTTTTAGCGTCCGTAAAAGCGCCTTTCTCGTAACCCATCAGCTCGCTTTCAAGAAGTGTTTCAGGAAGAGCCGCGCAGTTTATCTCCGTAAAGGACCTTTCCCTGCGCGCGCTGCAGTAATGAATGGCCCTGGCTATCAGGTCCTTCCCGGTACCGCTTTCACCCTGGAGCAGAACGGTTGCGGCATCGCTTGCCGCGATCCTGTTTATTATCCTGAACACGTCCTGCATACTTTTGCTTTTTCCCACGATGTTCTCGAACTGGCTTTCAGCTGCCTGCTCGTGACGCATCCTCATGAACTCGCTTTTCATGCTTGCAGTTTCCAGGGATTTTTCGACTATTATCTTCAATTCTTCAAAATCTACAGGCTTTATCACGTAATCATAGGCCCCGGCCTTCATGCACGCTATCCCGGTCGTAACGGCGTCGTCAGCAGTGATCATGATAACGGAAATGTCACGGTTGAACTTTTTTATCTTCTCGAGGACATCCAGACCGCTTATATCGGGAAGGCGAATATCAAGCAGGACGAGGTCCACAATTTTGGACTCAGCCGCCAGGATCGCTTCTTCACCGCAATCCACGCACTCTACTTCATACCCCGCCTTTGTGAGGTTACGCTCCATGGACCAGCGGATCAAGTGCTCATCATCAACAACTAATACTTTGTATTTCGCCATTAAATTGACCCTTTTACCGGCAAAACGACAGTAACATTCGTCCCCCTGCCCGGCTTGCTCTTCACTTCGATATGGCCCCCATGTTTCTCGACGATATTCCGTGAAATGGCAAGCCCGAGCCCTGTACCCCGGTGTTTTGTGGAAAAAAACGGATTAAAAATCTTTTTCAGATGCTCCTCCGTTATCCCCTTTCCGGTATCTGAAAATGAGATTTCAATCCTTTCCCGTGAAACGTTGTCCTTTGAGCCCCGGACTCCGGGCGCTCCAATTATCACCGGAACAATTTCCGGCTTTTTCTGAGTAGAGATGGTTAAATTGCCTCCTTCAGGAGTCGCCTGGACCGCGTTCAGCATAATGTTTAGAAACACCTGCTGCATTTGCTCGGGATCCAGGAAAATTTTCGGGATCTGCTTTTCCAGCTCCTCTTTTATTCCGATTTTCTGCTTTTCAGCCTGCTTTCGCACAAAAAAGACCGCCTTGCTGACAACTTCATTCAGGTCGCCCGATAAGAATCTCGGTTCAGCGGGCCTCGCGAAGCTGAGAAGGTCCCTTGTGTTTTTGTTAAGCCTGTCAAGCTGCAGCATTATTTCATCAACGACCTCACTGTGCGTGTTTCTCAGGTCGAATTCATCCGCGAGAACCTGAATAGCAGCGCCGATACCCGCAAGCGGGTTCTTTATTTCATGAGCTATCCCCGAGGCAAGCTCTCCGATTGTGGCCATTTTTTCAGCCTGCTGAAGCTGCATTTCATGATGACGAAGAAGCTCCATATTCGTCCGCTCGAGGCGCGCTATCATGGAGTTGAAGGAATTCCCCAGTTGTCCAAGCTCGTCTTTGTTTTTTATATCGACTTTTACATCAAAATTTCCCTGCTCCACCTCCGTCATTGTACCGATAAGTTTATTTATTGGACGTTTGACCATTATGACAACCAGGACGGAAAGGACGGCCGATACAAGGACAAGCCCCACCAGCGCGAACAATATTATCAAGTTTCTATTTTTTACGATCTCTTTTTCAGCAGGCACAAGAGAGATATCCAGAGCAAGCGCGCCGAGAGTTGCCCTTGCTGTATCGTGACACTGCTGGCATTCAGGTTTGTTGCTTATCGGTGTTACGATTGAAAAGATCCCGCTTTTTTCCTGTACTTTATATTTTACCCGGCCTTCTATGTTTTCGAAAAGTCCCCGGTGGAAATCATCAGCATCCATTCCGATATCGTTTTGATTGGATGAAAAAACTATACGCCCGTTCTCGTCGAATAAAAATATTTTCCGCACTTCCTCGGATTTGTTAATATTTATAAAAAACTCTTTTATTTCTTTACGGTTTCCTGTCAGCATAAACTGGCTGACATACTGATTTACAAGATGATTGATGTATATCCCGTTTCGCTTGGCCCTGTCCATCAATTCATTTGTCTGCACTATCACTATAATATAGGCGCACACACCGATCACGACTGAAATCACAATACCCACCGAAATGATAATCTTAGCGGTCAGACTGTTGCGGATCACCCGTCATCCTCCTGAGAACCATGATCAAGGTATGTCTTTAAGCTGCCATGTACTGATGGTAAACGTCATTTTATATCTATTAATTTTTATTTTCAAGAAAATCTTTTTTCAATAATCAGGTGCTGATATTGAGTAATAAACCGTAATTTCTTTTAAGAAAAACTGAAGCCGGATATAAGATTTTAAACAACATTACATAATAATTAAAAGCGCCAGGTTACATTGTAACCTGTTATAATAATCAATATATCACACACTAATTAACATATACGATTTTTATAAAAAAAAGGCAGCCGGGAACTTTCATAAAGAATATTTTCCCACTGCCCTTTATTATGTTTTATGGTGTGCTTTTTCCGAAAAAAACTTTATACGGTTATTTCCCCTTGATACACGTAATAATTACCAGTTAGCCGCCCCGGATTTAAAACTCATTACCCCTGTGTTCAGGTCTAAAGTGTGGCAGTTTAGACAATCCCCATTGTAATTAGCCACAAACACGTTTTCCTTTGGGTTCGAAAAGTGATCTTTGTGGACTTTTTCACCAAGAGCTCCGGATTTTGAGCCTTCCTTATGGCACTTAAGACAATCATCCGGCACCTTCTTTACCATTTTATCGATAGGAGGGTGCTTTTTTTCAAATTTCTTTACCTCGATATTAAGGCGGTAATCCCTTTCTTCATCCACTTTCACGTGGCAGTCAATACAGCCGTTGGGATGTTCATCCTTGACCGTAATACCCTGAAGGGCCGGCAGATCTTCAGCAAACAGCACGGAACCTGTTATGGTAAAAGTGAAAACCGCGGCCAGCGTGACAATTACAGAAACTGCTTTTTTACCTGTTTTCATTCCTCAGCTCCTTAAATAAATTGACAATAAATTGACAATAAATTATAAATACTTTAATTCCGTATGTCAAGAAAAATGGATTGAAATAATATATTTTACCATCTTTTTATGCATAACCCGGTATACCTCATTATTTCGCCTGATCTTCCTTTGCCTGACAGACCTATTGCACCAAACTATTTTCAGATTTTTTTAATTATTCATAATTTTGGCTTGACATTTAAAACATACCTTTTTATTATGCTTTTTATATACTGGTAAAAAGCCGGAAAAGATTGAATATTATATTTTTTCTTATAGTATGATAAATTTTTGGCATACTATAAGGATATTAATAGTAATGTAAACAAATACTTTTTCATCAGGTCAGGTTAATTTCTTATGCTGATAAAAAACAGAAGATTTTCAGGCGGTTACCGGTTCAGTAAGTTTGAAGGAGAGCCCGGAGAAAAAATAATTGAAAACCCGGTCCCGCAAAAAGTTATCATCCCGCTGAAGCAGGGGTTTGGAAAAGAGGTCGTGCCGGTTGTAAAAAAGGGCGACGCGGTTAAAGCAGGACAGATGATCGGGAACGACGCAAATTCCGTATCGAACCCGGTCCATTCTTCTGTCAACGGGACTGTTGAAGATATCCAAAAAATGGCCTATCCCGATGGTGAAATAGAATCGGTCATAATACATTCCGACGGCACAGACGGATGGCAGGCTTTAAAGGGCCAATCTTCTGACTGGAAGAAACTCTCCGATGAAAAAATCGAAGAGCTCATCTATTTATCCGGTGTGGCAGCCCTTGACAGTGCCGGGATCCCGACACGGTTTAACAGTTCGATCGTCCCCCCGAAAGATATCAAAAACATAATAATCCAGGCCGCCGGCGACGAAGTATACAATTTATCCCCTGAAGTACTATTTGAAGGTGACAGGCTAAACCAGTTCATATACGGAATACGGCTTTTGCGAAGGGTCATGCCGGGAGCCGCTGTCCATATCGTTCTCAACAAGTACCTTAAAAAACTGATAAACAAAATCTCAAGCCTTTCAAGAGACTCAGACTGGATAAAGATCTACCCGCTTGAACCAAAGTACCCGCAAAGCTGCAACGAAGTTGTCATCCCGACGGTCCTGAAAAAAAAATATCCTTACGGGTTCCTGCCGGCAAGCATCGGGGTCGTGGTACTTAGCGCGCAGACAGCCTTGCATGTGTATGAGGCAGTTGCGCTCGGAAAACCGCTCATAGAAAGGACCATCGCTCTATGCGGGCCCGGTTTTGATGAAAATCTCCATGTCAAAGTCAGAGTCGGAACACCGGTAAACGATATTATCAGCCCAAATGTGAAAAATCCGGAAGATTGCAGGTTTGTGACCGACAGCACCATGAAGGGGAATACAATAACCGATACCGGACTTCCCATCCAGCGAACCTGGTCTAAAATAGTGGCGCTCCGGGAAAAAAAAGAGGGCGAGATGCTGTCTTTCGCAAAACCCGGATTTGCAAAAGATTCATATTCGATGACCTTCGCCTCCTCATTTATCAACTTTAAAAAGAATGCGGACACGAATATCCACGGCGAAGAGCGCGCCTGCATTTCCTGCGGCTTCTGTGAGCAGGTGTGCCCGGTGGGAATAATCCCCCACCTGCTTTTCCGATACACGGAAAGGGACTTGGTTGATGAGATCCTGGTAATATACAGGATCTATAAATGCATCAACTGCAACCTCTGCACATACGTGTGCCCATCAAAGATCCAGGTTGCCGCGTATATAAAAGAGGGGACAGAAAAGCTGCTGGAAATGGGGATTGATTACACCGATCCGGTGAAACAAAGTTTCGAACTAAAAGGTCTTGAAGAATATAAAGGATTGACTGAATGAACAACTTAAAAATGAAATACGACAAGCTGACAAAAATAAAATTCATGAAGTATTTCAAGACGATCACGGACGTTATGGAGGGCATCCTGTTCGGGGTCGGGAAGGTGACACGCGGCGCGCCGCACATTCTTGACAACCTTGAGATTAAAAGATACATGTCCATTGCTATTATTGCTCTTTTGCCGACTGCTGCTGCTTCGATATATTTTTTCGGTGTAAAAGCAGTATTAATAATCCTTGTTTCCTACGCCGCGGGCGGATTTGTGGAGGTATTAAACGCGATCATCCGTAAAAAAGAGATCGAGGAGGGCTTTCTCGTAACCGGTCTTATCTTTCCGCTGATCCTCCCACCCACGGTCCCGCTCTGGGTCGTTGCTGTCGGGGTCATGTTCGGGACTTTATTCGGCAAAGAAATATTCGGTGGAACAGGCCGGAATATCTTCAACCCCGCTCTTGTCGGCAGGCTGTTCGTAACCATAGCGTTCCCTGAAATAATGACAACTGCTTTTATTGCACCATTCACGGACGCGGTCACATCAGCTACACCGCTCGTTTTGTTCAAAACGACACAGGCTGTCACACCCTCACTGAGCTTGCTTTTAGGTACATCCGCGGGAAGCATGGGGGAAATATTCAGGATCGGAATAATCCTGGGCGGGCTGTTTTTAATGTTTACGAGAGTCAGCAACTGGAGAATACCCATTTCATATATAGGTACGGTTTTCGTCTTTGCTGTTATCGGAAACAGTTTTCTCCCCTCTCGCTTCGCGCCGCCCCTGTTTCAAATACTCACCGGCGGTCTTCTTTTCGGTGCAATGTTCATGGCGACCGATCCGGTAACATCCCCTTACACGAATACAGGGAAAGTTATATTTGGCATTCTGACGGGTGTATTCACTGTGCTTATCAGGACCTTTTCCGGATACACAGAAGGGGTAATGTTCAGCATAGTGCTCATGAACGGATTCGCGCCCCTCATTGACCAAATGATAATCACAATAAAATACAGGCCGGGAAAAAATGAAAGATAAAATATTAATGGTAATTTTCATACTCGTTTTGGGGAGTATTTTAACAACGGCTCTTCTGGCTGTTAATTCTTATACGACCCCGATCATTGAAAAGAACAATGAAATCGCTCTGAAACAAAGTGTGCTGAGGGCACTTGAAATAAACTTTTTAGAAGAAAACACGGAAGATGTCTTCTCCGAGAATATCGAAGTTACCACCAGGGAACAAAAGGACTTTTATATTTCCAGGGAAGGAAATATCGCGTTTGCGTACACTGGATCGGGGCTGTGGGGCCCGATAGACGGCGTTATCGGGATCAAGCCTGACTTTGAGACGATCAAAGCGGTAACGATCATTTACCAGGAAGAAACACCCGGGCTGGGGGGAAGAATATCGGAACAGCAGTTTTTGGACAGATTCAAAAATAAGACCCTTGTCCCCGACCTGTTGATCACTTCGCCCGGCAAAGCCGCTGCTAAAAATGAAGTGGACGGTATTTCCGGAGCAACAATGAGCTATAAAGCGTTCGAAGCTATTATTAACGCACAATATCAGGAATATATACCTCTTATCAAGGCAGGAAATTAATGAGCCCAAGCAAATTCAAGAGTTCAGAAGGGTATAAAACAATCGTAAACGGCCTCTGGCGCGACCACCCTGTCTTTTCCATGGTGCTCGGGATCTGCTCCGCTCTTGCGGTGTCGAACAGGGTGGATAACGCGATCGCCATGACCGCGAGTGTCACGTTTGTGCTTGTCGCCACCGCAATTATCATCTCGCTGCTGCGGGGCATGATACCGATGCGCGTCAGGATCATCACGTTTATGATAGTTATCGCGACATTCGTGATCATAGTCGATAGATTTTTAAAGGCATTTTTCCCCAGTATTAGTACTGCCATCGGTCCATATGTTGGGCTGATCATCACCAACTGCATAATTATGGGAAGGGCGGAAGCCTTTTACATACAGAACAACGTACGCCTATCCATTCTGGACGCGCTGGCAAACGGGGCAGGATACGGATACACACTTATCAGCATTGCAATAATACGTGAACTGCTGGGATTCGGCAGCCTTCTGGGGATACGGATAATGCCGGAAGGGTGGACCAACTGGGTAGTAATGTCCATGGCCCCGGGCGCGTTTTTTCTTGTCGGTATCTTTATATGGTTTACAAGGACTCTGGCAAAACAAGAATCTTAAACGGGAGGCACCATGCTCCATTTAATGACAATATTTATCGCAGCCATTTTTACGCACAACATTGCGCTCACCTATCTTCTTGGGATGTGCCCTTTTGTATCCCTGTCACGCAACCTGAACACTGCTTCGGGAATGGCATTCGCGGTGATCTTTGTTGTAACTCTGACAGCCGCGGTAAACTGGCCCATATATCATCTCATACTGGTACCTACCGGGAGTGAGCTGATCTTTTACATAGTCTTTATTATTATTATCGCTGCATTTGTTCAACTTGTAGAAATGATCATGGAAAAGTTTTTGCCGGCCCTTCAGGCTTCGTTCGGAATATTTCTGCCCCTGATAACGGTCAACTGTACTGTGCTGGCTATATCTCTTTTCATGGTGTTGAGAGATTACACTTATGTGCAGACGATCATTTTCGCTTTCGGTTCGGCAGTCGGCTGGATGCTGGCCATTGTGGTGGTAGCCGCCATCAATGAAAAGCTTAAGCTGATCGGTGATATACCAAAGGGTTACAAGGGAGCCGGGATCATCATGATCATCGCGGGAATAATTGCTTTATCATTTTTAGGATTCGCTGGGATGGTGAAAATACAATGATCTTTATTCCATTAATTATTATTAACCTGATTCTGCTGGTAATTACGATCCTGCTGGCTATCGCTGACCATCTGCTTGTCACCTATGGTGAGTGTAAAATTACCCTGATTCAGGAAGACGAAAGGAAAGAGATTAAAGTACAGGGCGGCAACAATCTGCTCTCCTATCTGACTGCCAACGGCATAAAGATATCTTCATCATGCGGCGGCAAAGGCAGCTGCGGCTACTGCAAGGTTAAAGTGATCGAGGGCGGGGGACAGCTTCTCCCAACCGAAGAGATCTTTATGAGCAGGGAGGAAAAACAGAACGACATCCGCCTTGCCTGTCAGGTGAAAGTAAGGGAAGATATCGATATTTATATTCCCGACTTTATCGAGACGATCATTGAAATGGTTAATAACCAGACTTTTAAGACAAACCGGAGGTGGCGAATAACAATTGATTGAGAACGAAGAAAAACTCGACCAGATAATAGAAGATTTCAAAATCGAGCAGGGCACGATCATCGGGCTCATGCAGGACATTCTTGAAATCTACCGGTACCTTCCGGAAGAGGCGCTTCAAAAGATATCCAGCGAGCTTGAGATCCCGCTGGCAAAACTCTATACCCTTGCGACTTTTTATAATTCCTTCAGGCTCGAGCCTGTGGGAAAACACCACGTCTGTGTGTGCATTGGAACCGCCTGTCATGTAAACGGCGCACCGAAGATCGTCGACACGCTGGAAAGAGAATTGAAGATCAAGGCCGGCGAAACAACTGAGGACAACCGGTTTACTCTCGAAACTGTTAACTGTCTCGGGGCCTGTGCCCTGGGCCCGCTTGTCACGGTTGATAAAGAATATCACGGGAAAATAGACCAGGGGAAACTTAAAAAACTCCTGAAAAAGTACCGGGAAGATTAAACAGCGTGTTTTTCCTAAATTGAGAGTTTGACAAAACAATATTTCAGAGATAAGATCATACTATGACGCTAAATAAAATAAGAGAGATACTTGAAGCTGAGGAGATATCCGGCATAGGAAGTGCGGGAAAAGAAATAAACACAGTCTGCGGATGTGATTTGATGAGCGATGTGTTGACATTAAATAAACCAAACGGCCTGCTGCTGACCGGTTTGACAAATCCGCAGGTGATACGAACTGTGGAAATGGCTGACATAGAAGCCGTGTGTTTTGTCCGTGGGAAAAAGCCCCAAACAGAGACTATTGAACTCGCGAAAGGAAAAAACATCCCTCTTTTGATGACCCGGTTGTCCATGTTCGAGTCGTGCGGCAGACTTTACACCGAAGGAATACGCGGTTCAGATAATACAAAATGAAACATGAAAACAAAGAGAAAACGATCAACAAGATACAGGAAATGGTATACGAGTTAAAGATCGGTGATGTTATGAAACAGGATGTGATCACAGTCGAACCCGAAACACTCATGAGCGAGCTGAGAACCATATTACGGGACACGCGTATATCGGGTACGCCGGTCGTTAAAAATGATAAGCTGGTCGGTATTATCAGTATAGAAGATTTCATTAAATGGCTCACTGAAGGAGGGGAAGACCACCCTGTTGAAAGCAGTATGTCTTCCACAGTTAAAACAGCGTACAGTGATGAGCCTCTTGTACACGCCATCAGTGCTCTTGAAAAGCACGGGTATGGTCGGCTCCCAATAATTGAAAGGGAAACGGGGAAACTGGCAGGTATCGTGACAAAAGGCACCGTTATCGAAGGTCTGCTAAGGGAGCTGGAGATCGATTATCATGAAGATGAGATCCGCCGCTACAGGGCAAGTCATTTTTTCGAGGACATAATTGCCGATAAAACAACACTGATATTCCAGTACAACATAGAAGGCAATAACTTTTCGAAAGCCGGGACTGTTGCAAGCGGCTTAAAGAAAACTTTGTTAAGGCTCGGGATCGGGCCTGTAATATGCCGCAGGGTTGCTATCGCCGCCTATGAGTCTGAAATGAATATTATTTTTTACACCGAAGGTGGGAATATTACGGTCTTTGTTCATTCAAAGCTCATCCAAATGGAAGCAAAGGACACAGGGCCCGGGATCCCGGATATCGAAAAAGCACTCGAGCCGGGCTTTTCCACTGCCCCGGACTGGGTCAGAGAGCTTGGTTTCGGGGCCGGGATGGGGCTTGTAAACATAAAAAAGTGCGCTGACGAATTTAAAATAAGCTCTGATGTCAAGAAAGGAACTGATCTCAACATAACTATAAAAATGGAAGCATTATGACCCTGAATAAAATTATCGAAGAGCTCGAGCTTGAAACCGTCTACGGCGGTACAGGGCTCGATGCTGATGTTTCGAGAGGCTATGCCAGTGACCTGCTGAGCGATGTCATTGCCAACACCCAAAAGGGTGATATCTGGGTAACTATGCAGATACATCCGAATATAGCCGCTGTCGCCAGCATGAAAGAGCTTTCCGGGATCGTGATAATCAACGGGAGAAGGCCCCAGACGGAAACTTTGGAAAAGGCCGAGGAAGAAAATATACCGGTCATGGTCAGCCGATTACCGGCTTTTGAATTGATTGGAAGGCTGTATAAACTGGGGATTACCGGAATCGGGAAAAATGCATAAGGTGTACAAGGCTGATTTTCATGTCCACACATGCCTCTCACCGTGCGGTGACCTGTCAATGGTGCCTTCAAGAATTGTACTTGAGGCCAAAGCCAGGGAGCTGGATATAATCGGAATATGCGATCACAATTCTTCGGAAAATATAGAAGCTGTACAAAAGGCCGGAGAAAAACAGGGTCTGCTGGTTGTAGGGGGGATGGAGGTAACTTCCCGGGAAGAGGCCCACATCCTGGCACTTTTTGATGACCTGACTGTTACAGGAGAAATGCAGGACATAATCTCCGGTAACCTGTCGGGAGAAAATGATGAAAACGCTTTCGGTGAACAGGTAATTGTCGATGCCGGTGACAGTGTGACCGGGATAAACCCTGCGCTGCTGATTGGGGCAACCGATCTTTCGATCGAGGAAATAGTCGGGATTATACACAGACTGGGCGGGCTGGCAATCGCGTCTCATGTTGACCGGGAGATGTTCAGCGTGACAAGTCAGCTTGGTTTTATTCCGGACAGCATCGGGTTCGACGCCCTGGAGCTGTCCCCCAGCTATTTACGCCGCAGATCAAGCCCCGGGCAGGAAAAAATGGATTTCGGGTACACAGGGTATCCTCTTGTCAGTTTCTCGGATGCTCATTATCCGGAGGATATCGGTAAATCCTATTCTCTTTTTGAGATGAAAGACAAGGTTTTCGAAGAAATACGAAAAGCCCTGTGTGGAATAGATGAAAGAGCAGTCAAAATCTAAATGGAAGATCTTTCACTCCACGTTCTGGATGTTGTAGAAAATGCCATCATAGCCAAAGCTTCGAGGATCGAGATATACATAAGGGACAATAGAGACGCGGGTATACAGACCATAGAGATCATCGATAACGGCACCGGGATGGATAAAGAAACGGTAAAAAAAGCCCTTGACCCTTTTTTTACCACAAAAAATAAAAAGACCGGTCTTGGTATTCCTCTTTTTGCTCAGGCGGCAAAAGAGGCAGGGGGAATCCTGGAAATACAGTCAGCCTCCGATAAAGGCACGAAAATAAAAGCGACTTTTAAGCTCGATCACATTGACAAAAAACCTCTTGGAAACATGTCTGAAACCATGAGGGTACTAAAGGCGACACATCCGGAAGTCGAATTTATTTACGAGTACATTGTCCGGCCATGAACCGAAAAATCCGTTTCAGGCCGGTATTTAGAAGAGAGAGGTAAATGTTTATGAAACTAAAACCCGAAGATCTTGATAAAATCAGTAAAAAAATGAAATCCGTAACAAACCTCAGGGACGGCGCCGGGAGAGTGAAGATAACTGTCCACATGGGTACCTGCGGGATCGCCTCCGGGTCGAGGAAAATCCTGAGCGGGTTTCTTGCAGAGCTTGATAAAGCCGGAGCTGATGACATTATTGTTACCACATCGGGATGTGCCGGGCTTTGCAGCCGCGAACCCATGGCGACTGTTGAGCTGAAAGGTGAGCCGCCTGTAAAATATGTTGATTTGACAGAAGATAAAGTCAAAAAAATTTTCGAAGAGCATGTCATGGGCAGAAATATCATTTCCGAATATGCTCTTGCAATAGGAAGCGAGAGGTTGTCATAAATGAAAAGATATAGGACCAACTTGATGGTATGCGCGGGAACAGGATGTGTTTCCAACCGATCAATGGAAATAAAAGAGGCGCTCGAAAAAGAACTGCAGAAACAAAACCTCGAGGACGAGGTCCAGGTTGTATCTACAGGATGCAACGGGTTCTGCGCGAACGGGCCTATAATGGTCGTCCAGCCCGACGGCATTTTCTATCAGTTTCTGACGATAGAGGACATACCCTACCTTGTGGAGGAACATTTCCTGAAAGGAAGACCTGTAAAAAAACTGATGCACACTCCTCCAAAAGAAGAGGCCCCGGTACCGAAAATGAGCGATATCGGTTTTTTCAAAAAACAACAGCTCATCGCTCTCGCGAACAGAGGGTCCATTGACCCGGAAAATATCGATGAGTACATAGCAAAGGACGGCTACAGGGCTCTGGCAAAAGCGCTGACCGGAATGACCCCCGAAGATGTAATCGAGGAGATAAAAAACTCGGGCCTGCGCGGAAGAGGCGGGGCCGGCTTTCCAACGGGAAGAAAATGGGAGTTCTGCAGGAATGCCCCCGGTGAACACAAATATATTATATGCAACGCCGATGAGGGAGATCCCGGGGCGTTCATGGACAGATCGATAGTTGAATCCGATCCCCACTCTATCATTGAGGGAATGGTTATCGGCGCCTACGCTATCGGGGCTGCCTCCGGTTTTGTGTACATAAGGGATGAATATCCTCTTGCCTTAAAGCGTTTGGTTCACGCCATAGCTCAGGCAACGGAATACGGCCTTCTCGGAGAAGACATCCTCGGCTCCGGGTTCAATTTTGAGATTTCCGTAAACAGAGGAGCGGGTGCTTTTGTATGCGGGGAGGAAACGTCGCTTATACACTCTCTTGAGGGAAATACACCGGAACCGAGGACAAAACCCCCCTTTCCGGCTATTTCAGGTTACAATGGAAACCCGACCAATATCAACAACGTAGAAACCTGGGCGAACATTCCCCGTATTTTATTACGTGGGGCAAAATGGTATTCCGAGATCGGGACAGACACAAGCAAAGGGACCAAGGTCTTTTCTATCGTCGGAAAATTGAAAAACACCGGCCTGGTTGAAGTGCCTATGGGGATCACCATGAGGGAGATCGTGTATGACATAGGCGGCGGGATCCTGAACGATAAAAAATTCAAGGCCGTACAAACCGGAGGCCCTTCAGGCGGATGTATACCCGAGCACCTGCTTGATACCCCTATTGATTACGAGTCTTTGACAAAAGCCGGGGCAATAATGGGTTCCGGCGGTTTGATCGTCATGGACGAGGATACGTGCATGGTTGAAGTCGCCAGGTATTTTTTGTCATTTGTGCAGGGCGAATCCTGCGGAAAGTGCCCGCCATGCCGCGAGGGGACCAAGCACATGCTCAGAATTTTAACCGAGATCACAGAGGGAAAAGGAAAAGAGCATTATATCGACCTGCTGCAGAAGATGAGTATGTCGATCAAGGACACCGCACTATGCGCACTTGGAAACACAGCTCCCAACCCTGTTCTCACTACGATCCGTTACTTCCGGGACGAGTACGACGCTCACATAAAAGAGGGCCGGTGCCCGGCCGGGGTGTGCAAGGCCCTGATCACATACACCATCCTTGAAGACAAGTGCACCGGCTGTCATCTTTGTTTTAAAAACTGTCCGACCCTGGCCATCACCGGTGAGGCCAAAAAAGTGCATGTAATATCGCAGGAAAAATGTATCCAATGCGGGATGTGCTCCGATGTCTGCAGATTTGACGCAGTGAGGTGTGAATGATGATAAAATTAACGATAGACGATAAAGCTGTTGATGTTGCGGAAGACACAACATTACTGGAAGCCGCAAAATCCTTAAAGATCAAAATCCCGACGTTATGCTATAACACTTACCTGAAACCCTACGGCGGGTGCCGCATATGCCTTGTAGAGATCACAACTGCGCAAATGGGCGGTCACTCCAGACTTGTTTCTTCCTGCACATACCCTGCTGAAGAAGGGCTGAAGGTGTTTACAGCTACTGACAGGGTAAAACAGGGGCGGATTTTTGTGCTCGAGCTTCTTCTGGCAAGATGCCCGGAATCAGCCGATCTCAAAGCTTTAGCAGAGGAGCTTGGCATTTCCTATGATGAGACCATGGACGAAGTAGGAAATTACCTTATACACGACGCCCCGAAACCGGAGGCTACAAAGTGTATCCTTTGCGGCCTTTGCGTGCGTGTCTGTGCTGAAGTCACAAAAAGGAACGCCCTGAGCCTCGCCTACAGAGGAGCAAACAGGAAGGTAACCACACCTTTTAATAAAATATCCGAAACCTGCATCGGGTGCGGCTCGTGCGCGTACCTCTGCCCGACAAACACGATCACTGTCGAAGAGGCGGATTAAGATGTTTCAGGTTGCCCGGATCGTGGGGAGTTAACATTTTTTAAAAATTATTGACCACCTCCATTGGAGATGGCTTCCTTTTGGCAGTGGATCTTTGCCTTTTAATTAAAAATACGGAATATGCATACTTTAGACTCAATAATATCTGAAAAAGACCTTGTTCTCAGGATCAAATGGTTTATCAGCCTGAGGTGGTGGGCTGCCTGCGGTGTTGCGGTGATCCTCACTTTCTCGAAGTTTATTTTGAAGCTGAACCTGCCGTTTCTAAGTTTGTATATTGGAAATATAATACTGTTTGCTTACAACCTTCTTTTTTTATATATAAATTCCACATTCAAACAGCAGGACATATCGCATAAAAATAAAAAAATAAAATTATGGGCAAATATTCAGATATTTCTGGACCTGTACATGCTTTCGTATTTTATTCATTTCGCAGGAGGCCCGGAAAACCCTTTCTACTTTTATTTCATTTTTCACATGGTAATTGCGAGTATCATATTATCGAACATTGCAGCGTATTTACAGGCAACCCTCGCTGTAATCCTGATGGGGGTTATTTTTTCCGGTGAATATTTCGGTATTATTAATCATTATCACCTCGATTTTGTTATTCCGGAGGCATTTTGCTTTTTATCGGTCAAATACTTTTTTATCATTTTCATAGTATTTATTTCCACACTTTATACTACTGTCTATTTTGCGACTTCAATTGTCAATAAAATGAGGTCAGGAGAGGTGGATCTTGAAAAGGCCAACAGGATGCTGAATGAGAAGGACAGGATAAAATCAAAATATGTTGAAACGATCTCCCATGACATAAAGGCCTCGCTCTCGGCTATCCAGAGCTGTTTAAATGTGGTGCTGAATGGATTGACGGGCCCGATCAAAACAAAGCCCAGGGAGATGATAAGCAGGGCGGAGTACCGAAGCCGCACACTTCTCTACTATGTGAAAGAGCTCTGGAACCTCTCAAGCATGCGTATAACAGAAGAAATAGAAAAGAAAAATATCCCCCTGCTTTCAGCGATAGAAAAAAGCGCAGAGCAGATGAGAAATATGTTTGAAGAAAAAAAACTTTCGATCACGGTCAATAACGAAGCCGGAGATACTGTTGTGTACGCAAATGATTTTCTTTTAAGAGAATTGCTTTTCAATTTGATCCAGAACGCCTGTAAATATAATACAAGCGGAGGAAAAGTAGCCATAAGGATGGATGAGACGCGCGCCGGGGGTTTTGTCAGGGTTTCTGTTGCAGACACCGGAATCGGCATTTCAGAGGACTGCATAGCTAAAATATTCGATGATTTTTACAGGGCAAAAAACGCGGAGCAGTCTGACAGGGATGGGACCGGTCTTGGGCTCGCTATAGTTAAATGGATCATTGACACCCATGAGTGGGAGATAGAGGTTGAGAGCGAATTGGATAAAGGGAGCACCTTTACTTTGATAATACCCAGGGGACAAACCGAACCGGGTACCTGACGCTTTACCGGTGCGGTCAAAAGTAAATTAATTCGTTTATAATTAGTTCTTGTTGAATAATTCATATTTTTATATAATTTAAGTACTTCAAGATTAGTCGCGGTGAAACGGCTCAATAAAGTGAGTTGGTGCAACGCCGGGTAAAACCCCGGAGTTGTCGGGCTTGCTTGACTTTAAGCCGGGAGACCCGGAGTTGCACCAAGAACTATTTAGAACCCAAAAACTAATAAAACAGGGGCATGTAATGGACCTCAACTTAATATATGGACCCATAACGGAAGAACTTGCACTTGTAGAGGAGGAATTAAAACGGCAGCTCGACCTGATAACTTTATCACAGAGTCCCATGCATCGGGAATTCATAACCTCGATCCTCGGACATCTGCTAAAAGTCCCCGGGAAACTACTGCGCCCGGCACTTGTCCTGTTATCAGGCAGAGCAGTCAGCAACATTGAGACCGGTAACAATGATCAGCTTATAAAACTGGCAACGGCCGTTGAGTTTGTCCACTCTGCTTCTCTGATTCATGATGATATAATCGACGGTTCCAATTTCCGGAGGCATCAGGTCTCACTGAACAAGCAATTCGGCAACCAGATTGCGGTACTGGTCGGTGATATATTCTACGCTCAGTTCTTTTCAATATTAGTAAACCTGGAGATAAAAAACAAAGTGCACCGGGAAAAGCTTCTGCGGGTTTTCTGCGACACTACAAAAAAACTCTGCTTTGGAGAGATATATGAGCATAAAATAATAAAGTACGGAGAAAATCCGTCACTTGCAGAATACCTGGAAGTCATAGAAAACAAAACAGCATCCCTTTTTTCAATTTCATGCATGGGTGGCGGCCTCCTGTACGGAGCAGACGAAAAAGTCCTGACAGCACTTGAGAAATACGGGCTCTATTTAGGGCTTGCTTTTCAGATTGTTGATGATCAAATCGACAGGGACTCCATCTTCGATACTGAAATTGACATGATCCAAAAAGCGAAAGATTACGCGGGGCTTGCAAAAGATGAAATAGCAATTATACCTGAAAATCCGATAAAAAAAAGACTTTTAACAATACCGGACTTTGTCATTGAGCGGGCAAAGGTAAAAAACAGTCAAAGCTGATCAAAAACTAATTAGTTCTTGGTGCCACTCCGGGCTTGCCCGACTTTATTCACCAATAACTAAAAAAATCCTGACCCGGATCATATAAAACGCATGCCGAAAAACAATCTTATACTGATGCACGCTCCGAGCGTCTTCGATTTTCGTGAACGTTCAACGCTGTGGGGGCCGATAAGCGACCTGGTGCCCTCCAAACCAGTATTCGAAATGTATCCGATAGGCTTCACAACGATCGCAGAATATCTTGAAAGACACGGACACAGGGTGCGCATCATTAATCTTGCCGCCCGTATGCTTCTTGACAATGATTTTGACGTCGATGAATTTATCGGTTCTCTAAATACAGCCTCATTCGGCATAGACCTCCACTGGCTGCCTCACGCTCATGGCTCGCTCGAACTTGCGTACAGGATCAAGCGAGAGCATCCGGCGGCACCTGTAATTTTCGGGGGAATCTCATCTTCATATTTTCACGAAGATCTGATAACACTTCCACAGGTGGACTATGTGCTGCGCGGTGATTCCACGGAAGAACCTTTACGGCAGTTGATCGAGAGCATAGAAACAGGTGAAAAGCCCGCAGATCTGCAAAAGATACCAAATCTAACATGGAAGGATAAAAAAGGGTTCCCGCGGATCAATCCTCTGTCTCACGTGCCGGACAATCTCGATTACATATCGATCGATTACAGTCACTCCGTTAAAACAGTAGTCCGGGATCTAAGTCTGAAAAATATTCTGCCTTTTACAAACTGGCTCAAATACCCCATCACCGCAGTTTTGACCTGCCGCGGGTGCACACATAACTGCGCGATATGCGGGGGGTCATCTTACACATTCAGGAATTTCCTCGGCAGGGAAAAACCTGCTTTTAGAAATCCGGAATCGCTTGCCAGAGATATACGAAGGATCAGCAGCTTCAGCAGGGGGCCGGTATTTGTGGTGGGTGATATCAGGCAGGCAGGGATGGGCTACGCAAAAACGTTCCTGAATTGTTTACAGGGAATTAAAAAACCTGTTATTTTTGAGTTTTTTCGGCCGGTTGACAGGCAGTTCATGGAGATGGTTGCAGGGTCGACCCGTAATTTTTTTGTTCAGCTGTCTCCAGAATCTCACGATCAGAATGTCCGCCAATACACAAACAATCCATTTGTAGGTAATTCCATTCAAACATCAATTGAACACATTCTGTCCGTGGGGTGCAAACGTATTGATGTGTTTTTTATGACCGGGCTGCCCGGTCAGACATACAATTCCGTACTGGGCAGCATAGAGTACAGCAACCAGCTCATGGAATATTTTGACGGAGACCCGAGGCTGATATTTTACATTTCGCCGCTTGCCCCGTTTCTTGACCCCGGGAGCCCGGCTTTTGAAAAGCCGCTTAAATACGGTTACAAAAAATTTTGTCACTCTCTGGACGATCACCGCAGGGCGCTTCTCGCGCCAAGCTGGAAATACGTATTGAGCTATGAAACCCGGTGGATGAGCCGTAATGACATTGTAAGCTCGACATACCAGGCCGCACTCCTGCTTAATAAAAATAAATTAAATTTCGGACATATCAAAAACGAAAAAGCCATGCTTACAGAAGAACGGATACACCGGGCGATCGAATTGATGAAATATATTGATAAGCTTGTCGCGACAGAAGATCCCCAGGTAATAAATATCATGCTGTCAAAATTAAGGCCCCAAATTGATGAAGTCAACGATTCGACTGTATGTGAAAAAGAAGATCTGCACCTACCGGTCGGCAGGCGGCCTGTCAGGATCATGAGGAGTTTTGGTCTGGTGGCAGGGGACAGCGTGAAAAGGCTCTTGAGGAGCAATCCTGTCCAAAGTTAAAACCGGCATTTTTTTCAAACATTTAAATACTTAAAATAGCGGTGCTGCTCAGCTGACATATTTATTTATTAGTTTCACCAGCTTGTTGATATCGACAGGTTTGTTCAGAAACTCTTCCGCCTTGATGTCATCTTTGGTAAAATCAAAAGCGTATTCCCTGTTTATTGCGGTAATTACAAAGATCGGCACATCCGGATGCTTTTCTTTTATTTCACCGGCTGCTTCAAAACCGCGGGTTTTTTTCTCAGGGAACATAACGTCAAGAAGTATAACAGCCGGTGATATTTCCGTGATCATCTCGATCCCTTTTTCAACCGAATCGGCGGAGTGAATTTTGAAACCCTCGTACTCCAGCAGAGCGCCCATGGTTTCAAGGATATCTTCATCATCATCGATAATCAGTATTCTGTCGTTTGCCATTCTATCCTCCAAATTTTAGGTTTGATTGAGAAGCTGGCCGAGGAAAATAGATATGAAAAGCAGTCCCCTTCCCCTCCTCTGAATAAACCATGATCCTGCCATTCAAAGACTCAACAGCCTTTTTTACTATTGAAAGACCCAAACCGGTACCGTCTTTTTCAATTTCACGGGCCCTGCGGGACCTGTAAAACTCTTCGAAAATTTTGTCCAGTTCACCGGATTTCATCCCCATTCCCTCATCTTTTACCAGAAAATGAATATCTCTTCTGTCCTGTTCCGCGTTGACAGTGACAGTTGTTCCGCCCGGCGAGTATCTCACAGCGTTGGATATAAGGTTTGTTAAAATAATATTCAAAAGATCCCGGTTTGTCAAAAGAACAAGCTCTTTTGAACAGTTGGAAACAAAGTGGACCCCCTTCTCTTCAGTCAGGTTTTGCATAATATCGAGATTGTATTCGATCACATCCTTTACACGGATTTCAGCCCTGTCGAACTTTACCTCTTCTTCAGACTTCATGTATGAGTAGTCGATCATTTCATCTATTATTGTAAGCAGGTTTTGGGTGCGCCTGTCAGCTTTCGAGAGCGTCGATTTTGTCTTTTCATTTATTTCACCTGTGATGCCTTTTAATATCATTTCATGGAATCCCTTTAATGCAGCCAGCGGGCCCCGCAATTCATGCGTGACCTGCAGTATAAAATTGGATTTTATCTTATCCAGGCTTTTATAACGGTCCAGCTCAACTTCTACTTTTTGACCTCTTTCTTCGATAAGGTTTTTTATACTGGTGATCAGGTATGCCGAAAAAATAAGTGTCGTGCACAGGCCGGCAGCCCGCATTATGAGAAGGTCCTGATAAGAGGAAGGGCCCGCGGCAAATAATGAAAAATGAGGGATTACAGCATACATTTCAAGCACTGTGACCGTGATAATCACGGCAATAAGAGTTCCGACATAGATGAATGTCACCAGTGAAGAAAAAATAAGAGACGTCAGCATAATGTGAAAAACAAAATAATAGGAGAAGGGATTTTCAAGAAATCCGGTAAAATATATTAACATGAACAACAGAATATAATCAGAGCAAACCTGAGCGTGAAAATGGACGCTCATTTCTTTTCTGGAAAAGTTGCGGGATTTTATAAAATAATAATAGATCGTGAAGATCAAGTTTACAAAAAATAAAATCAAATTTAAAGAAAAAAGTACTTTGAAGGAGATGGTAAAATCGATTTTGTAATATACAATCAGGAGCGCAAAAAATACCCCGAAGCAGGCTATCCACCGGAGCGTAATAAACCACCCGATGACTTTGTTTAAATCTGTATACTCTGAAGATTCAATTTTCGAAAATACCCGCACTTATTTACCCGATATGAAACTTTCCATAAATCGTTTTGTTTCAAAAATCTGCTCATCCTTAAACGCTGCAAGCGATTCGAAAAGCTCTTTCTGCTTTACCGAGATCAGTTTGCTTACAATCATCGAATAAAATTCCTTCAGCTTGGCCTGGTACTCCAGTATCTGACTGAAGATCTCTTCCGGCGTCGAATCCCGGTAAACCTTCCTTATCGGTATAAGTTCATCGTCTTTATAATCAGAAGCGTATCTTACCCATTCGGTTTTCCCATAGTTTTTTAAATCGATATTTTTTAACACATCGAGATTTTTCAGCAGGTTGCTCCGTAAACCGGAAACCGCTTTTTTAGATTCTTCATTAGAGAGAGCGAACTCCGCGACATCATAAAAATCTTTTAATTTGCCTTCCCATTTAATTGTGATGCTCAAAATGTCCTTTAAGTCCTTGAAAGAAATCACTATTTTCACCCCTTTTAATTAGAATTCAAATAAATACGTTTACAAAAAGCGTTAAGATTAATAATAAATTAACAATTTTTAGAACTAAATATCTTTATTTAATATAGGCAAACTATATAGCCTGTTTTTAATATTGTCAAATGCAAAAATGGAAAAAGCTATTTACCTATTTAGCACTCATCCCTTAAAAGGAAAAACAACGAAGACCGCTATGTCCCACACAACATGGCTAACGATATTCAATATCAATGAACCTTTCCGCATGTAAATCCAGCCCCAGTAAATACCGCACACAAATGCCGCGAGTACAAGCATTGGATTACCGCTTGATATGTGAATAAAAGTATATAGGCCGGCAGCAAGAAAAAAACCTGGAGCTGAACCATATTTTTTTGAAAGAACCCGCTGTACATAACCGCGCCAGAACAACTCTTCCCCCGGTCCTATGATTAAAAACATCAGCAAAGTAATTCTTAATAGCGAAGCGTCTCCTTTGAACCGGTATATATTGAATATTTCATCTTGTGCAAATGCAAAAATCCATCTTGTAATAAAATCACCGGTAAAAAAAATTAAATAAAGAATTGCCGCTGAGGCAAATCCAATAACAATCTTGATCACAAATTTATTTTTAAAATCATTAATAATCAATAACGAAAAATTCCTGTCAAAATAAAATACGAGTCCCAGCAAAATAACTACATTGGCTGTAAACCACCACCAGAAATCTAAAAAAGCGGTCCCTTTTAAAAAAAACAGGGGGATGAAGAGCAGAAGACTTATAGATAAAATAACAAATATTGGGCCCTTTCCATTTCCAATCCTCACATAAACCACCTTGTGATTGCCGCCTGAAGCAGAAGGGCTGCGGTACACAGTAATCCGAAAAACAGATTAAGTTTTGATGTACCAGCATCAAGAGTGATAAAATCAAAGTTATCCCTGGATTTCAAACGTGTTTTTCCTTTGCGGATCAGTTTTAAAGCCCCTGGAAATGCCAGAAAGATAATTAAAAAAGTAAGGGGCATCTCAGGCTTAAACAGCGCGGCAAGAGTAGTGCTAATTACAAGCAAAACAATAATTCCAAAAGCACCGAATATGAGAGTGCCATAATAGATCATGGATCCTCTATCCCCAAAGAATGAAGCCAGAGTTTTTATCTCTTTTTGAACATCGCTTCCTATGTCACGCCAGTTATTTGCGTGGAGGATCGCTACGACAAGCAGTGACATGGGGATTGCCCACACAGCAGGTACCCATGAAACCTTACCTGTCTGGACCGCCCAGGAACCCATAGCGCCCAGTATACCAAAATCAAGAAAAACAGCAAGGTCCCCAAAAGCATGGTATTTTAATGCAAACGGACCTACGGTGTAAAAAACTCCGATAATGACTCCAATTATCCCTATTATAAGAATAGGAAATCCAATATAATAAATAAGAATGACACCAAGTCCCATGCCAATTACAAGCAGTACGATCGACCCAATAAGGCCGGCTTTTTGGCTTATGTAACCCCTTACTATTGCACCACTTACAGGTGTTATTTCTCTGTCGATGCCCTTACGATAATCATTTACATCACTCAGAATATTCGCACCGGAATGGAGGATTACCATTGCAAAAAGGGCAATTATGAATAAAGGAACATTTAGGGGGGCATTGCCAATGGTCACAGCCATTACCGTCCCATAAACAACAGGCATGGTGGAAGCCGGGAGGGCAAAAGGCCTTACGGCAATAATACATTTCTTTATCAAATTTGGTTTTTTTCCGTTCATGGCCTCTCCTTTGTCTTTTAATTTTGCATGCAAAAGGAATCCTGATATTATATAGTTCCTAATTTCATAAAAGCTGTTAATGAATAATATAACTTTTTCAGTTTAAAGATGTTATTAAAAGTCCCTTGACATTCATTTTTTACCTCCCTAAATTAATAAACATTGCTAATTTCCAAAAACGCGCTCTTAGCGAAAACCAGTGATGTCTAAATATGCTAAAGCAATGAAAACCAGAGCTGAAAATTTAACTCTTAAAAACGGAGATAAGATCGCTATTATCGGATCAGGTCCTGCCGGATCTTTTTTCGCCGATCTGGCAGCAGATATGGCACAGCGTAAAGGGTTAAATCTTTCCATTGTCCTATTTGATTGGAAGGATTTTACTAAGAGTGGTCCAAGTGGGTGTAATCTGTGCGCGGGTGTGATATCAGAAACATTGGTTGAACGTTTAAAGAATCGCGGTATGATTCTGCCAAAGGAGAAGGTACAGCAAAAAATCGGAGGATATTACATCCAAAGCAAAGCCGGCGGATTTTTATTAAAGCACCAGCTGGACGAAAAGCGGATAACTACAGTTTTTCGGGGTAATGGTCCAAGAACATCCACACAAGACAGGAATGTGAGCTTTGATGACTATCTATTGGATCATCTACGAAGCAAGGGTTTACATGTAATACATAAGTCAGTAAAAGGAATCGAGCTCCCGCGGGATCCAGGCAAACCGGTAAGGATAATATACGGAATAGGAAAAGAAGAATTATCCCTTGAGGCCGACCTGGTCATAGGCGCCTTCGGTTTGAGTGAAGTTATGATGAAAAAAATTAAAAACCTGAATTTCGGGTACCGGCCGCCGCACACAGTCCGCGCACAGAACGTGGAGATCCCTCTGAAAAACGACTTTTTGCAGGAGCATTTCGATAACAATATCTTTGCCTATAACTGGAGTACAGCAAAGAGAATACGCGCCGCAATCATAATCCCCAAAAAGAATTATATCACAGTCAACATGCTCGGTAAAAGGGATGTGGATAAAGATGACTTATTAGAGTTTCTGAACTTTCTCGTGGATCATAAAAAACTCCCGAAGAATTGGAAATGGTCCCATAAAATTTGCCACTGTGCTCCAAAAATCGCCACTACATCGGCAAAAAAACCTTTCACCAATCGATTGGTAATTATCGGAGATGCCAGTTGTTCCAAATATTATAAAAGCGGTATTGAGTCGGCATTTATATCTTCACAACTTGCGGTCGAGGCAGTGTTTAATTGGGGTATCTCCGAATCATCCCTTAAGATTGGGTATTTCAGACGTTTAAATAAAATTATCGTTAAAGATAATTATTACGGCAGAATCCTTTTCAAGATCAATGATTTGGTTTCAAGAAGCGCTTTTTTATCAGGAGTTATGTTAAAAGTAGTCATGGATGAGGAGGGGCATGACAGGGTCAAGCGCATGAGGGGTTTTCTTTGGAACATGTACACCGGCAATATCCCTTACAAGGAAATATTTTTAAAATTTTTAAATCCGGTTCTGCAATGGAGGTTAATAGTTACAACCTTCAAATTGGGCTTTACCATGATTTTTTCAAGGCTGTTCATTATAACAAGGAAAAGCAGGAGTGAATGAAATGATAGAAGGTCATAACGGTAACCTGGGGCCATTGATGACCGGCAGTACTGTTGTAATAATCGGGGGAGGACCGGGGGGTGCGGGATGTGCCATAGCATTGAAAAATCTCGCTGACGAATTAGGCAGGAAGATCAGAATCATCCTTTATGAAGGGAAGATATTCGAAAGCAGCACCCATTATAACCAGTGCGCCGGAGTTTTATCCTCCCCAATTTTGGAAATTTTTGAGACCCAGCTGCGTATACCCTTCCCAAGGGAACTGGTCCAGAGGCAAATTACGGGTTACATCCTTCATTCAGATCACGAAGAGATAGCCATGAAGAAGGAAGGCGATATCACATACGCCGTGAGAAGGGTTAATTTCGATGATTATCTTCTGAAGCGCGCCAAGGAGAAGGGAGTGGAGGTGATTCATAGCCGGGTAACTGATGTGGAGTTCAACAGCGGCTGGGTGATGGTTTACAGCGAGAGCGATAACACTAAAGCAGATGTGGTTATTGGATCTTTCGGAATGGATGACGGGATGGCAAAGATCTTCGAGAGGGCAACACCCTATAGTCAGCCTAGATTTTTAAATTCAATCGTTATTAAAATTCATCCGGATGAGGAGTTTTTGGCCCAATTCGGTAACTTTATTCATGCTTTTATGCCTCCACTTAATAAAATCGAGTTCGGCGCGGTAACTCCCAAAATGAATCACCTCACAATAAATATAGCAGGTATAGCAATAAACTCAGGATCAATGGATGCATTTCTAAAATACCCACCGGTCAGAAAGATTCTCCCTCCAGGGTTCAATCCGGAGAACAGCGGGTTGAGATATTTCAAGGGAAGGTTTCCCTTCAGGGTGAGCAAAGGATTCTATGGAAACAGGTATGTTATTGTTGGAGACAGCGCAGGACTACTGAGGCCCTTTAAAGGAAAGGGTATAAATATGAGCATCGTTACAGCCGTAAATGCGGCGAATACTATTATGATGAAGGGCATATCTAAAGAAGCCTTTGAAAACGATTACCTCGTTGAATGTATGGAGATTATAAATGATGTGCCATATGGCAAAGCCTTACGATGGCTTGCTATTAAAAGTTCGAATTTGAGACTTATGGATTCAATAATAAAACTTGGCAAGACGGATATTATTATGGAGAATGCTCTTTATAACTGCGTTTCAGCTCATAAATCATTCAAGGAAATATTTCGAGACACATGGAATATTAAATTTATCCTGAAGATCCTGGGTATTTTATTTAAATTTTTTTTGAAGAAAATCATTATCGTCCGAAAGATTGATTCTTATAATATGTAATTTATTCTGCTTTGTATAATGTTTTCTCAAACTCAATAAATTTTTCGGTCAACTTTGCAATCTGCCCGTAAAATAAATCATTAGATTCTGTCACCACTTTTTCGCAGAAGACGGGGATCCATTGACTGAAATGTTCGTCGATGAACTTTTTTTCAAATTCTAAACAATTCGAAAGCGTTTTTTTATCATTTTGCTCCCGGGCTTCCCTCTCTCGATTGACGAGCTTTTGCATAAACTCAAATTCAACACTGATATGATCCGGTATATTTAAAAAACCCTCCCTATAATTCAATCCTAAAAACTCAATCAACTTTTTAACAGTTACGGTTGATTTTCCCCAGAGTAACCCTTCCTCCTTACGATTCACAGATTCATAAGGAGGAATATGTTTCCCGGGACCAATAAACAGGCGTGTATATTCAAGAGATAACTCCTGAACAGTCTTTTTGGCGGATTGTGCTACGAATTTTTCGTTCAAAGAAAATCCAAACTCTTCAAGAACCTGAATAAATTCCGGTTTTTTTAACTCGTTGACTATCTCAACTTTTAGTTCCTGTCGGTAAATTAGCGCAAGCAAACCATAAATAGCGCTCCGTTTCTCCGCAAGTTCAATTATATTTCCCAACTAAACTTTCTCCACGGTAACCACGGTATCCATCCAGCGCATGGTTCCGCCAATTGGGTCGCCCGCATTGGGAATGAGCCAGTTGGGATGTACACCTTTTTCTTTCCACCATATAAGTTCGCTATCTCGCTCACTTATATGAAGCGGAGTTTTCTTGAGCGAGGCATACTCTCCATAGGCCCAGTGACCCAGGTGGTTGGAGATGGCGATCACCTTCGGATGGACGCCCTCGGTAACGTTTGCCTTGATGGTAATATCGCCAATGCCGGACTTGACCCTGAGCGTATCTCCCTCTTCGATGCCCAATTCGGCCGCTGTTTTCGAATTGATCCAGGCGGGCGGGGTTATCGTGGTAGATCTCGGTCAGCCACTTGCTGATCTGGGTCCGTG
>DRHN01000077.1 GCA_011049595.1 Spirochaetota bacterium
AGATGATGATCGGGTCAGTATGGCACTTTGCGGTGAGGGAAGACACTCCCATGAAGGGCCCTCAAGATCTTGCCGGTAAAAAAATATCCGTGAAGGTTGCCGATAACACTCATGCCTGTATCAATACTGGAGGTTAAAATACCGGGCGAGGGAAACCCGATATCAGCCTGGTTCTGATCGACAAACTTTGTACAGGCGAAAGCGTCAGCCGGACCGGGTTCCATGGTAACTTCAAGACCCATCTCTTTGAAATACCCGAGCTCGATCGCGGCCCACAGGTTGTAATCGTCCATTACTTCGAGGGTTCCTCTTGGCGAAATAAATGTCAGCGGCGTAAGCTCGGTCGTTTTTTTACCGCTTTCGGCAGTTGCTACGTTAATTGAGCCCATAGCTGTGAGCCCGAGTCCAACTCCCAACCCTGTTTTTGCTGATTTTTTGATAAAATCTCTGCGTGTTACTTTTTTCCCGAAATTTTCTTTCTCCATAAAATCCTCCTTGTTATTTCGTTAGTTTCAAGTATTGTATATATTTTCAAACTTTTGTCAACAAATATTTCAAAATCCGGCAAATTAGTTAAGCTTTTAATATCTTTTTTATGTACTGCAAGGAAATGGCAACGGCTTTGTCTATGATTTCCGGCCCCTTTGTCTCCATCGGCGCCGAAACTATCTCCTCCTTTTCATCAGAGACCAGCCATTCAGGGATGACTCCTTTTCCTGTTACTTCGATCTCAACACTAATGGGACCCTTATATCCCCCGCCGGACAGGGTTTCGAAGATCACGCGAAAGTCGATTTCCCCCTCGCCAAGGGGCGGGAAATCCCAGACCTTTACACCCCCTATTTTGTCCTTGAGGTGAACATGGGCAATAAAAGGCAGCGCCTCCCGTATATCTTCTTCGGGTTTTACCCCCCCGTAGAAGATAACGTTGCCGGTGTCGTAGTTGATACGGACATTGGGTAAACCTATTTTTTTAATAACCTCGGCACTTGCCTTCCCGGTACCGAGCAGGTCGCCATGGGTTTCGAGGGCTATAGTAACTTCACGGGAGGCTGCGTATTCCGCGGCTTCACGGATATTGTCAAAAAACTTCTCTTTCCCGGCTTTGCTTTCAATTTCACCGGGGCCTGTGTTGACCACCCCGACTCCGATGGCATGCGCAAAATCAATGCGTTTTTTAAACAGCTCGATCCCCTGTCTGTCCGTGAGGTCGGAGTGCCCGCTCAAGCTCATGGGTTTCAACCCGTGCTTGCGCAGCAGTTTTAAAACATCATCAGTGTCATTTTTTGTCATAAGCTCCGGTTTCACATGTTCGGTGTAATCCTTTACCGCGGTCAGCTCCACATATTCGAACCCGGCTGCCGCGATACCCTTTACTGCGGTTTCAAGATCAAACTCGTGATAGCTGTTCGTGGAGCATCCGATCTTGTTTTTCAGTTTCATAAGGCCTCCTTTTTATAAATAAACGGCCCCGTGTGCTGCACCCGTGCCCGTCCGATAATCTATTTTATAGAAGCTTTTCAAAATTAAGGCGTTCAGGGACTTCGGGAATTATATTATGAAATTAAAAAATTTAAAAGTGATTTATTACCGGGGATTGCTCCTGAAAAATTTTGTCAAGCCAGTCTTGACATTTTACCAGGAAGAGTTACAATGTTTTTAAAATTAATAACTAAATGAGGAGGACAGGATAATGGACAAGATAAGATGCGGGGTCATCGGGCTGGGATGGTTCGGCGAGCATCATGTTGACGCACTCCAGCAGATCCCTTGCGTTGAAGTTACCGCGGTTTGCACACGAAGGGAGCACAGGCTGAAGGAAGTGGCCGGGAAGTACAATGTGCCCAAATCCTACACAAACTATCATGACATGCTCGGGGACAAGGATATTGATGTTGTCACCATAGTCACGCATGTTAAGGACCATTTAAAGCCGACTGTCGACGCCCTGCGTGCGGGAAAGCACGTTTTTCTTGAAAAGCCGATGGCTGACAGCGGTGAGGAGTGTGACCAGATCATAGCGGAAGAGAAGAAAACGGACAAGTGCTTTATGGTCGGCCATATCTGCAGGTTTGACACTGTGTACGCCCTGGCAAAGGAGGAGATCGAAGCCGGGAACCTGGGAAAGATCATCTCGATGCATGCGAAACGCAATCTCGCCAAATGGGTGACGGAAACTCACCTTCAAAAGGTGAGCGCGCTGTTCGGTGACGGTGTCCATGACCTGGACCTCATGTTCTGGTATACGGGTGCTAAACCAAAAAGCGTATACGCCCAAAGCATGAACACACGGCCACATCTCCCCTTTGACGATGTCGGGTGGGCAATGTTCCGATTTGATGACGAAACTATAGCCGTAATCGAGGATGTATGGTGCCTCCCGGACAGCGAACCCTTTGCGATTGATGCCCGTATGGAGATCATAGGGACAGAAG
>DRHN01000078.1 GCA_011049595.1 Spirochaetota bacterium
CATATACTCCGCGAAAAGCCTTATTGGTGCTGCCGAAAAATCACGGTCGCCTGTTATTATTTCCCTGTGGCAGCCGGAGCTTGAACTCGCGGGTTATGAAGAGCTGTTCGGGCTCTGTCAGGATTTTTTTAAAAGTTGCTAAAGGCATTTTCTATTTTTCTCCTCTTGTTGTACATGTTATAATTGTAAGCGTTCATTTATTGTATCAATCATGACCGGAAAATTTGCAGGTTTAACGCCGTCGTGTCTCCGGGGATCATCAAATTGCTCCTTAACAGGCGCTGCATTTATGTCGAAACTGTAATTCTTTTGTAGAATTTTATTTTTTAACACTGATATAAGGAATATCTGTGTTTATATCCGGGCCAAAGAACTTGAAAAGAACAAGATCGCTGCTGCCTGTGTTTTCGATCAGTATTTCCTGGGTGGCTTTCTCATGAGTTACAAGCACTTCGTCCAGTTGGAAATTTTTGCTTTCAACTTCATGACCGTCTATCTCCCCGCTTCCTTTCCAGACAAGAACATTGTACACCCCGTTGTCTTTACTCTTGAATGTGCCGTGGGGCTTTACGGTGACCTTTTTCCCGCTGAACTTTGTGGTGTTGTAGTATATCCATTCTTCATGCCCATTTTCCTGTTTTGTCTCCTCGATAAGGACAGGGGCCATGTGTCTGTTTTCGTAAAAATAGGGGTCGCCGTTCAGCGGCCAGTCGACCATGTCCAGCACGATCTTTTCCCCGTGTTTTTCCCGGTCTTCTTTGCGTATGTCTTTAAAAAGAAGGTCTTTCGGCGTGATATGGCCTTCTTCGATGACAGCCTGGAGCATGGCAAAGTTGTCGGACGGCTCCTGGATTTCGAGTGTGAGCGCTGTTCCGGGCGCGTGCAGAATGCCCGAAGGGATGTGAAATCCTTCCCCCGCGACGTTCAGGTATGCTCTTGAATGCTTGAGTATCTGGTTGCTGTTCCAATCGACAAGATAGGGAAGAAGCAGGTCGTACTGCAGGTTCTGCTCGACAATATAAGGATGCACACCGAAAAAGGTCTCCGGGTGCTTGCCCATATCAACATCCTCCAGGAAATAATAAGCTTCTTCCTTGGCTACCTTACCGACAAGGTCGGCGTCCTTCTGCCTTAGATGCAGGTGATAGTGTATCCGTGTTTCGTAATCGTATATCTTTGTCAGTCTGCCCAGAGACCTGTGGATCCCGGCGTATTTTTCACCCATAATAGTACCGCCCAGGGCCCTTACGGCGTCCTTAAGGGTGATATTCTCACCCTCGATATCTATATATGACAATCCTTCGTCGTCCGGGCCTGAAGGGTTGTCCGCCTCTGTTTCCGAGCCGATCCATCTTTCTGTGATATAGCCCCTTTTTCCCATATCGTACTCTTCTTCCTTGAGACCTAGCCGTTTCCCGGGGGGAATAAACGTCCTGGCAATCCAGCAGGCTTTCAGATAGAGTATCCCGTTATTTTTTTCAAGTTCTTTTTCAACGATTTTTTTGATCGCGCTGTCTTCCATAAATTTTCTCCTTATAGTAATTTACTGCTGATTTCCCAGTGTACATGTGCAAAATTTTATTTGATTAAAATACTATTGTAAAGAACACGGATTGACCGCCTAAGACAATTAAGTTCGAGAATCACTCTAATGTAATATATTTTTGAGATTTTTCAAAACTGCAATCGGAATAAGGAAATAAATAAAAATAAAGGATATGATGACCATCTCTTTTTCCATGCAGATAAAAATACCGAACAGAAAAGCAATAACAAAACTCGGGAATGTGGACATCTCACGGCTGCTCCCATTCGGAACCCCCGTGGAAGTCGACCTTACTGTGAAGGAATTGATCAGGGAGGCAGGGTCTGACGGCGGCTGCATTATGGCAACGTGCAACGGTATTATGGAGGACCTGCCGGGCTTTGTCCTGATGGACGGCCGCAATGTAGCGCCCTGGACGTCTGTCAGGAACTTAAATGCGGTAACGGAAGCAGCAAGGAAATACGGAAGTTTTTAGTCAACTGCGTTACAAAGCACCATGAACGAAAATATTTCTCCCGGTTGATTTTATTTCTTTAAATCCAATTATTCTTGTCGACAGTTTACCTATTAAAATATTAAACTTATGTGATTAAATTCAGCTATAGAAGAGAAAGATCTTGAATAAAACAACTGTTGCTGTCGTGCGATGCGAAACCTATCAGGAAGACACAGTTTTTGAGGCTGTAAAACGCGGGATCGACCTGATAGGAGGCGCGGGCAGTTTTGCGAAAAACGGTGAGAAGATCCTGCTGAAGCCTAACGTGCTTGTAGGCGATAAACCGGAGCGCTGTATATCCACCCATCCTGCTGTATTGAAGGCTGCGGGCCGTGTTTTTAAGGAGATCACCGGGGAGCTTTATTACGGTGACTCGTCCGGGTTTGGTAGATCTGTTGTGCAGATGAAGAAGGCAGGGCTGAGCCAGGCCGCGGATGAGCTTGGTATAAAGCTTGCTGATTTTACGACCGGGCAGGAAGTGTCTTTTCCTGATTCACCCTATACAAAGAAATTTGTTATTGCAAAGGAGGCTTTGGAAGCAGACTGCTTGATTAGCCTCGCGAAATTAAAAACCCACCAGCTTAACAGGATGACCGGCGCTGTTAAAAACCAGTTCGGGTGTATCCCGGGTATGCTGAAGGCCGAATAACACATGAAAGTTCCTGACCCTGCCGATTTTTCAAAGATGCTTGTGGCCCTGAACCTTTTGTTAAAACCGCGGCTTTATATAATGGACGGGATAATGGCGATGGAAGGCAACGGGCCGAGGGCCGGCGACCCGGTGGCCATGAATGTGCTGCTATTTTCAAGTGACCCTGTTGCACTCGATGCTGTGGCGTGCAGGATGATCGATCTGAATGTTGATTATGTTCCGACCATGAAGCCGGGAAAAGAGTGGGGGTTGGGTGTGTACAGCGAAGAAGAGATCGAGCTGGTCGGCGATCCTTTTGAAAGTTTTGTCAACAAAAACTTTAAAGTGGTCCGCAAACCTGTTAAATCGGTTTTGAGCAACGGAGCTGTTTCCTTTATAAAAAACCTTTTTACGTCGCGCCCGTACATAATAAAAGAAAAATGTACAAAATGCGGTATTTGCGTAAAGTCCTGCCCTGCCGACCCTAAAGCTCTCAACTGGAAGAACGGAAGCAAGGAGTTGCCACCCGTCCACACTTACACGCGCTGCATCCGCTGTTTCTGCTGCCAGGAGCTGTGCCCTGAAGGGGCAATTCACGTAAGAACGCCGTTGCCGGGCCGTTTGATTTTCAGAGGAGTGTGAGCTCCACGGAACCCATCCAGGGGTGTTGTCCAATATGTTTCTACATTGCTTCAAATAGACTGGCAATAGCATTTATATCAAGAGATTTGAAGAAACTGCTTTCAGTGGTGATCAACTGGCTCACAAGTTTTTTCTTTCTCTCCTGGAGCTCCAGTATTTTCTCTTCAACTGTGTTCTTTACGATCATTTTATAAGCCATGACCTTTCTCGACTGCCCGATCCTGTGCAGCCTGTCCACAGCCTGATTTTCAACCGCCGGGTTCCACCAGGGATCAAAAAGGAACACATAATCGGCGGATGTTAAATTTATTCCCACCCCTCCGGCCTTCAGGCTCAAAAGAAATATCTTACGATCTGCATTTTCCTGGAATGTGTTTATCTCCTCCTTCCTTTTACCGGCATTCAAAGATCCATCAATGTAAGAATAATTGAGGTTTTTTCTTTTGAAATATTTTTTTATTATGTCAAGGCACTTTACAAACTGGGAAAATATCACGATCTTGTGGTTCTCCTGGAGTATTTCTTCAACCATGTCCTTCAGCTGCATAAACTTGCACGATTGTATATTTTTAAATTTTGTGTCAGTGAGGACGGGAAAAAGCGCTATCTGTCTTAGCTTTAATAGTGCTGAAAATATTTCTATAGCTGAGTTTTTAAGCCCGTCCTTTTCTATTTTTCCCATTATCGCGTTACGGTAAAAAATTCTGTGCTCTTCATAAATAGACGACTGCTCTTCCCCCATCTGTGAATACAATGTTATCTCGGTTTTATCCGGCAGCTCCCTGGCAACATCCTCCTTTTTTCTGCGTAGTAAGAAGGGGTATATGATATGTTTCAGCTTTTGGGCTGCGTCTTTATCCCCGCGATTTTCTATCGGAACGGCAAACCTTTTAGAAAAATCGGTCCTCCTGCCAAGGATACCGGGGTTTAGGAATTCCATCTGTGACCATAATTCGACGGTGCTGTTTTCGATGGGGGTGCCGGTCAGCGTTATTCTGTGGCGGGACCTTAAAATTCTCATGGTCTTAAACAACATGGTGTTGGCATTTTTTATAGACTGGGATTCATCAAGTACAATATAATTAAAAGATATCTCCTTAAATATTTCAATATCATTCCGCAGCGTGTGGTAGGTTGACAGGATAAAATCATACCGGTGAATATCTTCCAGCTTTCTGCCGCGTGCGGCGCCGTAGTGCAAAAGATAATTAATTCCCGGGGTAAACCGGTTTATCTCGCTTTCCCAGTTTGCGAGTGTGTTTACCGGGACCACGACAAGAGCTGCTCCCAGTTTATTCACTTCTTTTAATTTCAGAAGGAACGCAAGCGTCTGAACGGTTTTTCCGAGCCCCATGTCATCGGCCAGGCAACCGTTTATATTGTGGTCATGCAGAAAAAATAACCATTTGAAGCCCTCGTATTGATAATCCCTCAATACACCGTTGAATTTTCGCGGGAGCGAATAATTTTTTATCTTTTTAAAATCTTTCAACTTTGAGCTTATCTTTCGAGCCTGTTTTACGTCTGAATTCTGAATGTTGATCATGTCTTGATAAAATTCATCGATAAAATGATAATGGAATTTTGATACTTTCAATTCTCCATTTTCATTCATTCCTTCGTCCCGAAGCGAGCGGAGCTTTTTAATATCCTCTTCTTTAATCAGTACATAACTATCACCTGCCTTTATGAGGCCGCTGGATAAAAGAGACCAGTCAAAGGAAATACTGTTTACATTACCCTCAGGATCCTGATAACCTACTTTCACATCAAACCAGTCCAGGTCGGAATTCAGTCTTAGAGTTAAATTACCCCGCCAGGGTGATATCTTATTTTTACTGCCTTTTAATCGCAGCTCGATATTTTCGTCTAATATTTTCGCCCCGTGTTTCACGAGAAAGTTAGTAACATTCGTCGGAACACTGAATATTTGATAAAAAAAGTCATAATGGGAGAATGTTTTTAGTTTTACTTTAAGGAACTGAAAAACATCCCTTTCGAACTGATAATTTCTTCTAAAAGCCGTATATCGGCCATCGTCTTTTCCTTTGTAGATGTACTCACGCTCAGAATTGTAAGAAACATCCGCTCCGTCATAGCAAAACCACAACTCAATATTTACGGAGCCGATTTTTTCTTCTATCTCGATAAAAGGTTTAGGAACACAGTCGATCAGTTTCAATTCACCAAGAACGTTCGAGATGCTGATCCCATTTTTTTTATTGCGTGCAAAACTTCTAAGCCTTTTTATGTCATTGTAGACAAAAGTCCTTTTCTTGTGAATTAACAATATCAGAAGATCAACCGCCGGTTCATTATTTTTACTGAAAAATATCTTTCCTTCATTACCGATAATTAAAAAAGAAAAACCGCTCCGTGAAAACCGGTAATATGATTCGTTTCCCATCACGAACTTTTTGTTGCTGCCTGTAAAGCTGATCTCAGGCGTAAAAGTAACGTCTTTATCCCTGATCCCGTCAATTACAAAGTCAACGTATATTGAGTTGATTTTCACAAAAGAAACCGGCTCATAATTTAACCCATCTTTTTCAAGAATGGATGAAATATCGTTTTCAAGGAGGAAATCAATTTGATTGATCAGTTCATCGCCGATGCCCGTCCTGTCCCTCAGTTTATACAGCAGCTGTTTTTCGATCTTTGAAAAGGATTCTGTGACACCGTCATTGCTGTACGCCTCTATCCTGCCGTCGTCACCACTTTTTTTAATGTACCGGACAGCAGGCCGGATAAACCATTTTTTACCGGAATAACTATCAGCGTAGTTCAGCACGAATACCAGCTTGTATCTCCTTTCCGGGTTTATTTCTCTTGGCAAAGCTGTTGCCTGTGAAAAATACTTGACAATATCAACTCCTGATCCGGAATCTTTTTTTGTTTCTTTCAGTTTGATCACAACTTCATTTGGAGCCTTTATTGTCTGATTTACAGGATTATAAACGGTCTTGTTTTGTTCCAATTCGTAAATGAGCACGGCGGAGATGTGTTTGCAAACTCCGGTTTTACGTATTTTGGAACAGCTGCAGAAAGCGTTCCTGGGGTTACCGTTTGAATCGAGTTTGATCTGAACGATGTAAGGGTTTAAGGATTCACCGGATATTGTGGCTTCAATTATGTTGTTTTGATAAATGTAACCGGAAATAGTAGATCTGTCATAGAAGTCAAGCCCTTTGTTGAATATCAAATTATCGTTAATAAAATCCCTGATCTTTTTGATATCCATGTGAATTTTTCCGGCCCGTTAATAAAGGTTTATAATAATCGTAAATGTACTATATTAACAATCAACAATCAATTTATGCGTTGAAACAAGGGCGTTCAATGGCGTACAGCGAAGAGATCGAAGCGCGTATAAATAAGCTCGTGTCGGGATGGAAATACACGGAAGCTAAGAAGATGTTCGGGGGCGTCTGTCATTTGCTGAACAGGAATATGTTCTGCGGTGTCCACAAAGACTCTTTGATCCTGCGTCTTGGAGAAGAACTTTCTAAAAGCGCTATGGAATTGCCGTTTGTAAAACCATTCGATATGACCGGGAGACCCATGAAAGGGTGGGTAATGGTAGAGAGCGGAGGGTTTAAAACCGATGACGAATTGAATGCCTGGCTTGAAAAAGCCAGGGGCTTTGCCGCGGAGCTGCCGCCCAAGTAGAATAAAAAAGTTAAGGATTTCATAAATGGGAAATGTTGATGCGGCCCTTTTCGGGATAAAAGAAATAGTCAGGTCCGTACTCCCCGAAATCAAAACATTACGGCACGATCTTCACAAGAGCCCTGAGACCGGTTTTGAAGTGCGCAGAACGCGTGAAATACTATTGGAAGCTCTTGAGAAATCTGATATCAATTTTCTTCCGGCATCTCTTGATTCGGGTGTGGTAACACTGCTGGAAGGAAATCATGAAGGAAGAAATGTCACCCTGAGGGCGGATATGGACGCGCTTCCAATTGAGGACATCAGCGGTGTTGAGTGGTGCTCGAAAAACAGCGGTTTTAGCCACGCTTGCGGCCACGACGGTCACATGGCTATCTTAGCGGGCACAATTCGTGTTCTCGAGCAACTGAAAGACCGCATCCCCGGCAGTGTGAGGTTTGTGTTCCAACCCGCAGAAGAGATGGGGGGCGGCGGAAAAATAATGGTGGAAAAGGGCATATTGGACCGGGATCCCCCGGCCTCAGCAGTTTACGCCCTTCACGGCTGGACCCAGCTCCCCCCGTGTGTAATCGCGGCTATCCCCGGCCCAATGATGGCGGCAGCGGACACCTTTACTATTACTTTGAGAGGGCCGGGGGGGCACGGGGCTTTTCCCCATCTAACCACCGATCTCGTTGTATTGAGCGCGAAAATTGTTCAATCTTTACAAACCGTAACATCCAGGATCATAGACCCTCTCGACCCGGTGGTTGTTTCCGTGTGCTCGGTGCAGGCAGGAACAGCGTCAAATATAATTCCTGACACGGCTGTTCTCAAGGGAACAACACGTTATTTCGACAGAAGCCTCAAAAATAAAATAGCAGGTTCTATGGAGAATATAATAAAGGGGATTTGTGAGGGTGCAGGTGCAGGTTACGAATTTGATTATGGGGAAGGGTACATCCCTCTGTTAAATGACCCGGATCTTGTTAAATTTGCGGAGGAGACAGTCAAAACATATCTCGGAGAGAATGCATGGTTTGAAGATATCCGGCCGAGCATGGGGGCGGAAGATTTTTCTTTTTATCTTAAAAAGGTTCCGGGGGTATTTTTCTTCCTTGGTGTGGGGG
>DRHN01000079.1 GCA_011049595.1 Spirochaetota bacterium
CCCTATAAGCGGCATCGGCAGTATAAATACGCTCAGCTTCCGCCGGGCCATCTCGACCATGATCGCAGCTTCCGGGCGGGTGATCCGAAGGGGGGCCTGGGTGTCATGAATATTAACCAATATGGGCCGTTTTATATATTCATCCGCTGACCCGCGGACGATTGTCCCTATCTCTACCAGATAATCAAGCTGGCGTCTGTCAATGATCGCCGTGCACCCGGGCTTACTCGAATGCATGGCAACAGCACCTGCGCCTAAAATGGCAACCATTTTCGGAGCGACTTCTGTCCCGTCGGTCTCTTTTATATAATGCACTGCGTTCCCGACAGTAACTATCTCGGTAATCCCTTCCGCGAGATGCACCATCCTTAAAAAATCATCTGCCGTAGCGATCCTTCTGTCTTTTTTTTCATGGTCGTAATACTGGGGGCATCCGCCCCCGAGGCTTATCCGGACTTCGGGTGTACGCTCATAAAAGGGAGTGTGCCAGCTCATGGTCAACGCGTTCGGTGCATCAATCGTAGTGTTACCACACGAGAAACGATCTTTTTCCTCGTCCCGGGCAATTTTGATCGTTTCCTCAACCAGTTCCCGCGGGAAACGGACAATCTGGGCCTGAAGATCGACTTTCGCGCCCCGGGCATCGAGCGCTTTCAGCGCGTCTTCGTTTTCAATTCTCATGCCCGGATCTTCCAGGAGTTTCAGCGCGTTATCGTGCAGCTTTTCAACCTCATCATCGGACAGCACGCTCATAAAACGGTTTAAGGGCCTCACTTTCCTCTCCACATAATAACAGTTACCGGAAATTATCTTTATACGAGTTAACAGGCTCTTGTAACAGGCCCATGCCGGTTGACCCCGCTAAATATTTTTTAGCGCGGTCATAAAGGATTTTCTGAAACTTTCCAGGACCGAATCAGCGTCCTGTTTTGTGATAATAAGAGGCGGTTTAATTTTCAAAACATTTTTTGCCATACCACCGACACCGAATATGATACCGTTCTCAAAACCGGCTTTTCTCACTGCCGCGAGCAACCCGGTGGCAGGCGCTTTTGTGGCGGGGTCGATTACAAGCTCGAGCCCGATGTGCAGCCCTGCCTGACGCACATCGCCGATCTGGGGGAATGTTTTCTGCATATCTTTGAGCTCTTTGCCGAGATAATTCCCCATGTTCCTGCAGTTTTCAAGCACACCATTTTCCAGTATATCGATCAGCTTCAGGCCCGCGACCTGTGACACTGAATTATTCGCGAAAGTGTGAAGCTCTTCGGAATCGGGTTCATAACCCTTTAAACCGTCTCTAATAATGTTCGCACCGATCGGAAACCCCGCACCGAGCCCCTTTCCAAGAGCTATAATATCGGGCTCGACACCGTAATATTCGTTCGCGAAAAAAGTCCCTATACGGGCGTATGTCTGTATCTCGTCGTAAACAAGGATAATGCCGAACTCATCGCACAGTTTGCGTACACCCTGCAGATATTCCTTTGGAAAGATGATCTGTCCTCCGGATGCCTGGAGCGGCTCCAGAATAATCGCCGCGGTAGGACCGTTTATTCCTTTTTCAATCGTCAGCCGTAAAACCTTTAAACACATCATCTCACATCCTTCAGGCTCCAGGCCGAGCGGGCAGCGATAGCAATATGGATTGGGGACCCTGATAAACTGCCTGATGATGCGGTTGAACCGTGACCCGCCTATGAACTTTCCTGACCCCATTGTCGATATCCAGCTCGCGCCCATGGTCCCGAGAGTTGCCCCGTGATAGGAATCGTAGAGACAGATGAACTCACCGGCGCCTTCCCGGTTTTTCACCGCCAATTTCATAGCCGATTCGACCGCCGGGCCCCCTCCGACAGTGAAAGAGACACGGTTGAAACTGGCAGGCGCGATCTGCGCAAGCTTTTTCGCAAACGCGAACCTGGGGAGTGTGTCGAATCCCTGATGCACGTGAGTCAGATTTTGAGAATGTTCATGGACTATATTATTGATTTCATCATTCGCGTAGCCGAGATAGAGAGCCCAACTCTGTGATGTGCAGTCTATGTATTTTTTACCGTCAATATCTTCAACCCAGCACCCTTTCCCGCGTTTTAAAACAGGGCCTCCTCTTGTCCCCCCGCCGATCATCAGGTGCTTCGCGTAATCATCCAGCTCATATTTTTTAATCGCGTAGATCTTTTCCAGCACCTGGTCCATATTTAACTCCTCAGGCAGATAGAATCACCATTTTGCATAACATATCATATAATCGCATTAATGTCCACAACGCGAAGATATCCGGGGAACAAATGCGGATCGGCAAACAAACTTTGCTGCAAACTGCCGATTCAGATTTTGTAATTATCAGATCAGAAGGTTATAACTTTCAGATCTTCTTTTATGTAGTCTGTTAAGGGGACACCCATATATTTAACATCGACCCCCAGGTTTTCAAGACTTTCAGAAACCCCGTACATATCAGAGCATGCTTTGCATGCTTCAACCTGCACACCGACATCAAACATCTTTTTCAGGTAGCTTTGCAGCTCTTTGTCTTCGGCAAGGAGCTTTTCAGATGGTCCCCACACGACAAAAATTATATCGTCCCACCAACCGCGCTTTTTCGCATTAAAGGTATACATGAACACCATCTTTAAGGCCACTTCTCTGTCACCGCTTGTCCAGACGACCACCAACCTGGAATTCTTGGACATTCCAACACCTCCTGTTTTTCGATATACATGTATAATAGCATCATACGAAACTCTATGGAACAAAAGCTTTCTTTATTTTACAGGGCTCTTACAACACAAAAACCTTTGATTTAATAGACCGTCAGATAATAAACTTTTAAAACAAAAAGCACAAAATTATTTACGCAGGGCAAACAACAGTTTTTCACCCATGCTGACTGTTACTTGTTGAATATTTCAACTGGATAGGATTTTTTACCTTTGGATTTTAATAATCTGTCAAAGTCTAAACCGACATGCTCCGCGCTCCGTCTCAAAGTGTTTATCTGTCCTTCACTGTAAGGGATACCTTCTTTTATGGCATATTCTTCGGCCTTGTCCGACC
>DRHN01000080.1 GCA_011049595.1 Spirochaetota bacterium
CAGCTGTAAATACCCTTTTTGCTTTTATGATTTTTTCTATTAACATATTTGTATCTTTATTTTTAATTTTTGGAACTGTCTTTTCCAGTTCACTGACAATTTTTCTCATGTAATCTCCGGGGCTCATTTTCACATACCTCTCATCCGGAAGTCATTATTTTTTTAATGGCAAGTGAAGCCTCTCTACTGTTCTTACTCTTTGTTATCCAGCTTCCAACTATGACTATTTCAGGATTTTCTTTTACTATACTGCCTATAGAAGCCGCATCTATACCTCCGGCAATGGCGATTTTTGCTTTTTTTATCACTTTTTTTACTGTCTGCAGCTCTTTCAGGGGTGGGGCCTTAGTCGATTTTACATCAGATGCAGTATGAACGCATATATAATCAACTTCCAGTTTCTCTACTTCAGACGCCCTTGTTTTGACATCCATTACATTTATCATATCAATCATAACCGCCTTCCCGAATTCCTTTGCTTTTAAAACAGCCGACTCTATCGTTGCATTTTCAGAATTTCCAAGCACAGTTACTATATCAGCTCCTGCCTCGAAAGCAAGTTGTGATTCATAATATCCCCCATCGGCAATTTTCAGGTCGGCAAGAATTTTTAAAAATGGAGAAATGTTTTTAATTTTCCTTACGGCGCCTACCCCTTCCTTAATGATAAGAGGCGTGCCGATTTCTACGATATCAATGACATCCCTCACTTCATGAAGCAGATGTTTTGCGTCCTTAAGACCAACAGTATCAAGCGCTAATTGAAGCATCATACAGTTTACCCCTGTTAATATTATTGTATATTTATTAATTTGGAGTTCTACTTACACCATTTTATCCGAATATTAAATAAAAGCAATGATAGGACGAACTACTGTTATTTTAATATTATAATAATAATTTTATGACGCGGCTACCCCGGCTTTACCCGGGTATAATCAAAAAATGATTACTCTGTTGATGAATAAATATATAAAAAGGTGTAAAAAAATGAAGATATTAGGATTTGGAGCCGTTTTGTGGGATGAGATCAGAGGGGAATTGAACATAGGCGGCGCGGTTTTTAATCTTATAGCCCATTCTAAAAAACTGGGTGCTGAAGCCTATTTTTTAACGGCAATAGGAAACGATGAATTGGGGAATAAGACATTTGATGGAATTAAATCTATGAATATCCATACAGATTTCATAAAAAGAGTTAATGAACCATGATAAATGTAGTTTCAAACATATTTTTTACGATATGAATTTAAGACTTCATTATTACGACAAACAATAATTAGAGTACTCAATGGGAAAATGCGATATATTGAAAATGAATGAACACGAGGCGCTGTACCATGCTATAGTCTCTCTGAGGTAGAGAAACAAATAAGCTCGCAACCGGATGGTTGTTAGAGTTAGGAGCCTATCTTTGATTTATTTCATCGATCGAATCTATCATGGATATTCTGTTCTGGTCTGTTCTTTTCTGGTATGGTAATAGTATGACTGGGTGCAGCTATATATCCTCCCTCTTTTCCACCCTGTTAAATAATTTACTTATGAATGATTATTAAAACAATACCTTCAACTTTTATTGAATATCTGGATATGGTGCTGCTCATGGCTTACTCTCCCGGTATTTCAGGGCAGAAACCTGTGCTGAATTTTGAAAGCAGGATTAAAAAATTTGCTTGACAGATATATTTTTATATGGTAATTATAACGATCTATAAGTTTGAAAATTTAATAATTTGAGGAGACAATCATGAAAAGAAAGATTTTTATCATCTTTATCGCGCTGTTAGCTGTTACCGCGTTATTGGTGTTTGTAGCCAGCGGAAAAAAAGACAAGCCTGGTAAAGGAAAAGGTGGTGAAGCGCCGACAGAGCCGGTTACATTATCGGTTTTAACAATGACAGGGCCCTTTATCAGCGGACCGATAAGAATTCACGGTCCTGAGTGGTCTGCAAAAGTAGGAGGAGGAAATAAGGTAGAGGCGATAGAAGTTGCATTCGGTGACATATTCCCGAAGGCTCAGCAGGCTGCCGCTACAAAGAGTGACGCCTTCGACATACTGCTCGTGGCGAACATCTGGATGGCCGACCTTGTCGGCTGGGACTATGTCATCCCGCTGGATGACTACCTGGCGAAGGTAGACTGGTATCCCAGTGATGTACCGGAGGGTATCGTGAAGAAGAATACATTCCATGGTAAAACCTACGGCCTTATCGCCGACAATGACAACCAGTATCTGTTCTATCGCAAGGATATCCTGGGCAACAGGGACTACCAGGCCAGGTTCAAGAAGAAGTACGGCTACTCCTACAATGTGCCGCCTGACACACTTGAAGAGATGGTAGATGTTGCAGAGTTCTTCAACAACTGGGACTGGGATAACGACGGGGAGGACGAATACGGCTTTATCAGCAGTGTGAAGCGCGGTAATCAAGCCTACTGGTATTCGTTTTCATGGGTTTCACCATTTTCCGTTATTCCCAGCGACAAGATAGACAACCCGGGAATTTTATTCTTTAATCCGGAAAACATGGACCCGCTCGTGAACAACCCCGGTTGGGTTAAGGGCCTCTCTCTCTACAAAGAGATGCTTGACAGGGGCGGAGCTCCCGGTCTCGACTGGGTACGCGGTGATGTGATCAACGAGATCGTTCTCGGACACGCGGTTATGTCAATCGACTGGGGTGACACGGGGCCGAATTCGCACTCTGATGTTTCTATTGTAGAGGGCAAGATAGGCTACGCTTTGCCGCCCGGCTCCAGGGAATACTGGGATTGGCGGTCAAATAAGTGGGTGAAGACCGACAAGACCAACAAGGCGCCCGTTCACGCTTTCAACGGATGGTCCTGGTACATCACTTCGACGACCAAGTATCCGGATCTGGCTTGGTCTTTCATCGATTTCATGCTCAGCTCGGAGATCAGCTCTATTGACGTTGCATCGCCTGACAGCGGATTCCAGCCATGGAGGATCTCCCACTCCGAGAACCTTCAGCCCTGGATCGATCGCGGTTGGGACAAACAGGAAGCGAAGGATTACATCCAGAACACCCTCGATGTTACCGATCATCCAAATTCGGTCATAGACGCGCGAATACCGGGAGTGAGCAACTACTTTGAGGCCATCTATGAGCCGTACCTCATCTCCATTCTTTCCGGTGAAAAAACAGCTCAGGAGGCTCTCGATCAGGTCGCCAAGGAGTGGGATGCTCTGACCGACCGGCTCGGCAGAGAAAATCAGATTGATTTCTATCAGTGGCACCTGAACTATCGCTAAGAGTGTGTTTTGAAAATATTATAACCGCCTTTTCTTTTTATTAAGGAAAGGCGGTTTTCTGATAAAGATGATTGTTGAAATAATGTAAACGCAATATTATCACTGCCTCCTGAGGGATAATTATATGATTGGTAAATCCGACAGAAATATGAAGTATGCTTTGATCGTTCCGGTCGTAGCATTTATCATGGTGATCGCTATTTTTCCCCTGCTGTTTTCGCTATACATGATGTTTTCAATATGGGCGCCGGGGACTGGGGGTATCAAGTTTGTCGGCCTGACAAATTTAAAGGCCATTTCTAAAGACGCAAGATTCTGGCACGCGCTCTGGCTGTCCTATGCTTATGTAGCAATACTTCTTACCCTTGAGTTGGGTCTTGGCACAATGATCGCACTGGTCCTTCAGAGGGACGTAAAAGGGAAACATTTTTTCCGTGTCTCCTATATGCTCCCCATGCTTTTATCCCCTGTGGCAGTTTCATATGTATTCAAGATGATCTTTGATTATAACAGAGGCCCGGCAAACCATTTTTTAAGCTGGTTTCATATACCGCCCGTTGAATGGCTTTCAGGAAGGACTTCGGCGTTACTTTCCCTGATCATCGTGGATGTGTGGCAGTGGACGCCGTTCATGATTCTAACCATACTTGCCGCTTTTGAGGCACTGCCTGAGGAGCTTTTTGAGGCAGCTGTGGTTGACGGCGGCTCACAGTTTACGATATTTACAAGAATTACTCTTCCGCTTGCACTACCTGTTATTGTGACGATTGTACTGCTGAGAACAATAGATGCTTTCAAGGTGTTCGATACGATATATATTCTAACGGGAGGCGGGCCTGGAACAGCGACGGAATTGCTCAATTTTTATATTTACCTAAAGGGTTTCCGGGCTTTCGATCTGGGGTACGGTACGGCCATGTCCTGGGTGCAGCTCATTCTACTGATTGTCATGTTTATGTTTTTCATAAGATCCATGAAAAGAATTGGAGCGTTACGATAATGGCTAACAGTTACTACAAAGTACCTAAAATTTCACGTAAAATACTTGTTTATCTCATTCTAATTATCTGGTTTATATTTGCCATTTTTCCCATATACTGGACTATAACGATGTCCTTCAAGGATGCTACGGTGGTATATGGAAAAAAGCCGACATATTTTCCGTTTATAGACTTTAAACCGACTGTTAAAGCATGGATCCATCTGATCGGCAAATCGGTTGAAGGAGAGGAGGGATATATGGCAATGCCCGTATTGGGTGAAAAGGCGAAGTATTTGCGAAACAGCCTTGTCGTGTCCCTTGGGAGCTCAATTCTCACTGTCGTGTTGGGCGTTATGGCCGGGTACGCCCTGACACGTTTTGAATATAAGAAGTGGAAGAACGATGATATAGGTTTCTTTATCCTATCCCAGAGAATGTTTCCGCCCGTGGCTCTTGCCATGCCCTTTTTTATCCTCTTTACCTGGGTAAGATTGATTGATAAACTGCCCAGTCTCATCCTCGTATACAGCATCATGAACATGCCCATCGTCACCTGGATCGTAAAGGAGTTCTTTGAAGATGTTCCGAAGGAGCTCGAGGAAGCGGCTATGGTTGACGGATGCACGCGTTGGGGAGCGCTTTTCAGGGTAATAATCCCCATGGCTGTTCCGGGAATCGCGGTGGCATTTCTATTCTCCTTTATTTTCAGCTGGAATGAGTTCCTGATTGCGCTTACACTCACCTTTAAAGACGCCAAAACCCTTCCGGTCGGTATGTCAGGGTTAACTACATTGAGGGGGCCTCTCTACTGGGATATCGCCGCGAACGCGCTTATGATTATGATCCCGCCCCTTATCGTTACGATTTTAGCGAACAAGTACATCATCAGGGGCCTCTCGCTGGGTGCCGTAAAGCAGTGACGCAGGATATCGATGTCTGGTGCATCGGGTCGATCGTTGTTGATATTTTTTGTGATTCCCTGAAAAGAATACCCGAACAAGGCGAGTTCCGGCTTCCGGGCCGTATCGAGATGTTTCCCGGTGGCTGCCCCGCGAATATCGCGATAATTACCTCCGGGTTGAACCTGAGAACATGCCTGATAACTGCAATCGGAAACGACAATTTCGGAACATTCCTAAAAAATGAGTTTGAAAGAGGTAAAAATTCGAGTGTGACAGTATTATATTGAGTGACAGTATTAAAGAAATTATCTGTTGTTACGGTCGCTAAACGGAGGTATTGTCTTTTTGTCATGTATAATAGGGACGATTTTTGTTCGGCAGCTGCGGTCAAAGAAGAGGAACAATCGGTTCCTGCGGGTTTGACAGGGTCAATAGCGCGCATCGAGCGGTACATGATCCATGACGGGCCCGGTATAAGAACTGTGGTTTTTTTCAAAGGATGCCCTCTGCGATGCGTTTGGTGCAGCAGCCCACAGACGTGGAAAGAAACAAAAGAAGTAATTTTTTTAAAGCGGAAATGTATCAACTGCGGAAGCTGTGTGGCTTCATGCCCTGAGAAGGCGATCGAGGCAGTTGATGACATAAAAAAGATCGACCGCGGGAAGTGCAATCTCTGCGATGAGTGTGTTGAAATATGCCCGGCAGCAGCGCTGAAATTCGACGGCTGCCTGATGTCGCCGGAAGATGTTGTAAACGAGGTTATGAAAGATGAGCATTTTTATAAAACCTCCGGGGGCGGGGTTACTTTATCCGGCGGGGAGCCTCTCGGACAGCCCGAGTTTGCAAGCGAGATATTAAGAAGATGTAAATTGAAAGGGTTTCACACAGCATTGGAAACATCCGCGTACGCTGAATGGCAGGTGCTGAAAAAGCTGATGGATTTTGTTGATCTCTTTCTAATAGATATCAAGCACATGGATACTGAAGAGCATTTAAAGATAACGGGCCGGAACAACGATCTCATTCTGGACAATATTTTAAGGACGGCAAAAGAAAGGCCGGGTTCGGTCGCCATCCAGTTTCCGGTGATACCGGGATACAATGACACAAAGGGCAATATCGATTCTCTTGTTCAGTTCATGACCGGGGCAGGTATCGACTCCATTGATGTTATTCCATTTCACAAATTAGGTCAGCACGAGTACGAGGAGCTGGGCCTGGATTACAGGGTCATGGACGTCGAAGTTCCGGAAACCGGTTCGATACAAAACATAAGGGAACATATAAAATCAAAGGGTTTTGAGATAATAAACTGATCATTTCAGCCATGTTCGGTCCGCTTCATTAACAGCATAAAATGCAAGGAAGACCTGATCAAAAGGACACAGTACAAAGAGATCGGATAGAGGATGCGTACAGCAAAAAAAATGGGAGGCCCCTCATGACAGCAGGTGTGGATAAAAACCTTGTGAAAGGTTCTGTGGCCATAGAGCCTGAACATGTTTTGAAACCCGGTATGAAGGAGTACGAGCGGGGTCAGAGGCTGAGAAAGCGGGTAATATCCGCCTCCCCTTATATTTTCCTTGAAAGGGCGAGGATCGTGACACGGGCTTACCGTGAAACCGAAAATCGGCATATTCTTACACGGCGTGCCGGAGCGTTTGACCGTATATTAAAGGGTATAAGCGTGTATATACTGGATGATGAGCTGATTGTCGGGCACCAGGCAGGCAGGCAGAGAAGCGCCCCGTTGTTCCCCGAATTTGCCGTCGAGTGGATAAACAATGAGATTGACACATTTGAAAACCGGTCACAGGACAGGTTCATAGTCCCGCCGGCAGTAAAGGAAGAATTCAGGGAGGAAATATACCCGTACTGGAGAGGCAGGACACTCGGGGACAGGGTGTTCTCGTACATGACCGATGAAATAAGGCTCCAGCGTTTTGTCGCGACGGTTTTCAGTGTAGGAGGCCATGAGGAGCACGGGCTCGGCCACGTGGCGCTTGATTATGAAAAAGCCCTTAAATTGGGGCTTGAAGGCATAAAAGATGAGATCAACTATCAGGTTGAGCATCTTGATATATGGAAATCGGACGATTACAAAAAGAAACTTTTCTACGATTCATGTTTGACTATATGTGATTCAGTTATCGCTTTTTCCCGCCGCTACGCAGCCAGGGCCCGGGAAATGGCAGTGGTCGAGGATAGCCCTGAAAGAAAAAATGAGCTGCTGCGGATCGCTGAAAATTGCGAGCGTGTACCCCGGTTTCCTGCGAGAGACTTTTATGAGGCGTTGCAGTCGTTCTGGTTTGTACAGCTTGTACCCCAGATCTATGACAACGGCGTGTCGATATCCCCCGGCCGTTTCGATCAGTACATGTACCCTTACTATGTGTCCGACATAAATGAGGGAAGGTTGACAAAGGCAAAGGCGCAGGAGTTGCTGGAAGCAATGTGGGTCAAGCATACAGAGCCCATAAAAGTGTACGCGGCTTTTGACGCTGCTTTTCATGCAGGTTATCCGATGGGACAGAACCTCTGTATCAGCGGGATAGGCCCCGACGGTCAGGACGCGACAAATGACATGAGCTACAGACTCCTCGAGGCGCACTCACACATGCTCCTGATGCAGCCGAACTTCACGGCAAGGCTCCATTTGACATCCCCTCATGAGTTTTTAATTAAAGTATGTGAGGCTATCAAGCTCGGAAACGGTATGCCGCAGATAACCAATGACGAGGTTGTCGTAACGGCATTGACGACCATTGGCTTGCCCCTGGAGGAAGCGAGGGATTATGTGCCTGTGGGATGTGTGGAAACAGCACCGCCAAATGTCTGGGGCAGGCTGAACGGAGGGTATTTCAATTTGGCGAAGATCGTGGAACTTGCTTTGAGTAACGGTGTCTGCAGGATCACGGGTGAACAGGTTGGGCCCCGTACAGGTGACCCGGGGACACTCAAGACTTTCGAAGATGTCATGGGCGCTTTCACGAAACAGCTGAAATACGGAATAGAAAAGCTCGTGACCTGGGACAACCTTGTTGATATGGCCCACGCGCAACTGATGCCGACACCTTTTACATCGGTGCTTGTTGGTGACTGTGTGCAAAAAGGAAAAGACGTTACCGAAGGAGGGGCCAGGCATAACTACACAGCTCCTTATGGAGTCGGAATAGCCAACGCGGGCAATTCCCTGTGTGTTGTAAAGAAAATGGTTTTTGAAGAAAAAGAATTGACCATTGAAGAGCTGGTAGAGGTACTTGACTCGAACTATGAAGGCAAAGAGGACCTGAGACAGCTTTTTATCAACAAAGTGCCGAAATATGGAAATGATATACCGGAGGTCGACCTGATAGTAAAGCGTGTGGCCGATATATTTCTTGATTCACTAAAAGGGTATGAAACCTACCGGGGAGGGCCGTTTGTGGGCTCCTTTATTCCTGTAGCCTCGTATGTGGCCATGGGGATGGCAACCGGGGCGACCCCTGACGGGAGAAAGAAAAAAGAGCGGCTGGCAGACGGTATATCACCCACTGACGGCACCGATCTAAAAGGGCCTACTGCAGTGTTTAAATCTGTATGCACAATCGACCACCGCAGGATCCCGAACGGGGTGATTTTCAACCAGAAGCTGGATCCCGGGGTCCTGTCGACACCTGAAGGTATAAAAAAGTTTGCAGATCTGATCGTCAGCTACATCAAGCTCGGGGGCGGGCATGTACAGTTCAATGTAGTTTCCGCGGATGTTCTGAAAGAAGCTCAGAACGATCCTGAAAAATACAGGGGACTTGTAGTGCGTGTCGCCGGCTACAGCGCATTCTTCAACGAGATTCATCGGGATGTTCAGAACTCCATAATAGAAAGGACTCAGCATATTTTGTAGCTCAGATCGGATTTATTGAAGTCATAAGCTGCATAAAGACGTGCAGGATTCTATAATGGACAGGACCGAACAGACGGTCTGATCGGTATCTCTTTTGTATCTTTTAAAAAAAGGACGGATTGAAAATGAAGGAAAGTGGAAAGGGTGACGGTATCCCGGAATGGATAGGCAATACACCGTTCCCGCCCGGAAAAAAGAGAGTCTGCAGGATAACAAGAGACATGTATGTAGGCTTTCTTTACGGGTTTGAGACTGCACAGGTTGAAAACCAGGTGTTTGTCAGCACGGATATGATATTTATGGCTGAATGGACCCTTCCGCCGGGAAGCCACTATGAGCCCCCCGGCTACCACCTTCACGGGGACGAGTGCTATTATCTTTTGGAGGGTGAAGCGACAGGGTTCAACCCGGAGACCGGTGAAACCTTCACCTTTGGGAAAGGGGATGCAATGATTATCCCTCAGTGCACGAGACACCAGATCTTTAATATGACGGATAAAAGGATCGTAGCCATCGCCTGTGTCGCTCCGGCAATTTGGGCGGACGACGGTATGGGGACCATCATCCCGAGGGTGGAAGCTCCAAGGTTTTACAAAGGCCGTGATAAGCTCTCCGGGGGGCTGGCCGTGCCGCCATACAGGCTGCCGGAATTAAAAAGGAATATCGATTCGATCGGTATCTGGCCGGCTCCGGGTCCTGAACTCAGAAAAGCGAAGCAGCTCGTGATTGTCAGACCCCGGGATCAGCTTGCTCTTATCCACGGTGTGGAAAGGCATGTCCTGTTCTCTTTTGTCGTCTCAAGCGATTTTATGCATCTTGGTGTACTGACAGCGCCTGTTGCAAGCGTGTCTGAATTTGAGACCCATGAAGGTGATGAGGTGATAAATGTACTCGAAGGCGAGCTTTGTGTGAGGATATCTTCTTTCAAAGAGGAAAGAAGTGACGATGCGACATACCCTCACTATAAGTTGCTCGAGGGTAATAAAATGTTTATTCCCGCAGGGGTGACACACCAGTACATGAATTTTATAAATAATCCAGTCAAGGCGTATATTGCGGTTGCACCCCGGCTTTGAATTATTTTTTTTAACCGATGCGCCTTTTTTCAATTTCTGTGTTTTTTTAAATCAGCTGTTCCTGATGAAACCGAAATTTGTTATATTTAATGGTAACAATGGGTTATTTAAGATTTTTTATATATCCAGCCGTAGGCTCTATTCTGGGATTTATCACAAACTTTATCGCCATCAAACTGCTCTTCCGTCCCAAAAAGAAAACACTCGGGATCCAGGGCCTTCTACCCAAACGAAAGGGTGAAATCGCCAAACGGGCAGGGGACATAGTCAATGAGTATCTTGTCAACAGTGATGAGATCCGAAAGAAAATTGACAGTGACAAACTCCATGACGCAATAGGGAGATTCATGGAAAAAAATAAGATCGTGCCCTGGGACATACCCATTGTTAAAAAGACTGTTAACAGGATCGTTACGGCTTTGCTGATAGATAAAGATGGCTATTTTAACAAGAAAGTGATCGACGCTGTAATCGATGAAGGTATGGTGTCGGGAATAGTTGAAAAGAAGATAAACGAGTTTGATGTTAACGAGCTTGAGGATCTTGTCAAAAAGGTATCCGGCCCTGAAATTAACTTTATAATCTTCACGGGAGCCATTCTGGGATTTATCATCGGACTCGCCGAAGCATTCATAGCGTTTTGAGCAGAGATAAACAGCCCGGGCTATTTTAATGAATGTAAATATGAAGAAAAATATTTTAATGTTGACAGGGCTTCTGACCGCTTTTTTTTTCCCGAACCGATGTGTATTCTGCGGAATGACACTAAAAGAGGGGAGCTGTGTCTGCAATGGATGTTTGAGCGGTATCGAATTAATCAAAGGTCCTATATGCGCGAAATGCGGCGCGCCTCTCCGGGCCGTTGGAACCCCGCCGGCGAAGTCCTGTGAGCAGTGCACGGACCTGCCGCTCGATTATAATAAAAATGAATCCCTCGGGATATTTACCGGTAAATTGAGAGAGCTAATACATCTATACAAGTTCAAACGCAGAAAATCATTGTCCCGGGTTTTTTCGGCCATGCTTTTAAAGCATAAAAAAAACTATGTTGTGTCCCACGATGTTTTAATGGTCATGCCGCTGACAGGCTCGAAGCGTAATGAGAGGGGGTTTAATCAGTCTTTCAGGATCGCGCGTGAAATTTCAAAAAAGGTTCCTGTCATGTTTTACGGCGATATCATAAAAAGAAAGGGCCGTTCAAGGCCGCAGAGCCAGATAGCAGCCAGAAAAGAGAGGTTTTCTAATGTTACCGATCGTTTTATTGTTAAAGAGAGACATACCGGTGATCTCCGCGGAAAAAATATTCTGCTGTTTGATGATGTCCTGACCACAGGTGCGACTGCGTCAGCCTGCGCGAGGTCTCTGTATCAGTATAACGTTAAAAATATCGACATTCTAACTCTGGCCAGGGCATTAAAGGAACCGTCAATGTTTAATTTTAATAAAAAAGGTCGATAATAAAATGAGTTTAAACAGGTATATTAATGGCCAGACTGATAATAAGATATCCAAATAACGTAATAAAAGAGGTCGAGTTTGATCAGCCCAAGTATAAAATCGGGTTTAATGAAGACAACGATCTTAAATTGGAAAATGATGAGGTCACACCTCATCAGGCTGAGATCGACACGACCGATGGGGCTTATTCAATTGTTGATGTGTCGGATAATAACAGCACCTCGGTTAACGGTAAAAAGATAGATAGAGTCAATCTTAATTACGGTGACAGGATTTCCTTTGGTCCTGTAATCGGGCTCTTTTATCCTTCAAAAAAGGGAAATGTCAGCGATAAAACCAAGGTGGTCCTGTATGTTATTTCAGGGGCAGTGGTTATCTTTCTCTCATTTTTTTTGATATTTTATTTTACAAGCAGAAGGCTCTCTACAGTTGTCACCCAGGAGATAGGAGAAATTATTATACCCGAAACAGCCGATGAATCTCCGGAAGAAAGGAGACAGAGAAGGTTGGAGAGAAAAGATAGAGAAAGGCAGCCCCGGGAAAGAAAAGAAGAAGAGCCTGAAATAATCGAAGAAAAACCTGCCTTGACGGTTGCAGTACAGGAAAAAAGGTCCGATACTAAAAAAATCCTGTACAGGGAAAAACTGACCCTTCCCGAACCGGAACTGGAAGACATAAAAAAACGGGATGCTGTAGCAATCCCCAGGGGCATGAGGAGGCTTTTTTTTAGGAAAATACCAGTCATTGTCAAGGCTGAAACAGTATCTGTTATTGAAGAAAAGGACCTCATAGAGGAGGTGATAAATGTAGTGGAGGAAGCTTCTCCTGGCGGTGAAACCGCACTGGTGGAGAAAATACCCTCAATAGCGGACTTGATTCCTGATGACCTGGTTCCCGAGGAATTAAGATCTCTGGAACAGGGTTCCTTGGAACAGGGTTCCTTGGAACAAGGTTCCTTGGAACAAGGTTCCTTGGAACAAGGTTCCTTGGAACAAGGTTCCTTGGAACAGGGTTCCTTGGAAGAAGAGTTCACAGTTGAGGTTGAAGCAGGAGAAGATGCGGGACTATTAGGTGAATTCGAGGAAAGTGAAATCCCGGAAGAAGACACGAGGTTATTTTTGAGACTTATAGCGCCGCTCACAAGATTATTTAAATCAAAAGCAAGAGAACAGCTGACCTTGTTTGAAGAGGAGCTGGAGAGGAGACTTTCACAGGAAGAAGAGCAGGGTGCATTTTCAATAGAATCTGAAGCCACAACCGTCGAGGCAGAAGCGCAGCGGGAAAATATTTCCGGCGGGCCGTCACCCGGTGAAGAAGTCCCCGGAGAGGAAACTCTCATCGAAGAATCTTTAGCAGATATAGAAGGCCTTACAGGTATTGATATTAAATTGATCAGCGAGCCTCAGGTATCCGGAAGTGAGGCGGATGGAACCGGCGTCAA
>DRHN01000081.1 GCA_011049595.1 Spirochaetota bacterium
GTGAATATGGACGGGCAATTGAGTACCACAAAACTCTAATTGCAAATAAAAAACTTTACCGTGCGGGTTACTGGTATGTTCAGTCTCTTGTTTCCATATCACGACTTTATAGAAAGGGGATTATTAAGGCTTCGAGACAGCAAAACATAACATTGATCCGCTATTCCAGGCTTGTTAGAGCAAGACTTAAAAATCAGATCGCCTGGGGAAACCTGGATCCTGAAAGTTCACCCCGCGATCTGAGAAGTGTGTTGATCTCGTTTTTTTCCTTTAATTTTGATCTTGCGGTCAGGGTACCCGAACCATTCGTACTTCTGGAGGAAGTAGAAAGTGAGCTGGGTTTTCTTTATTTGAGGACAGGAAGGTACGATGAAGCTGAAGAGGTATTCAGCAAGGTGGATACTCCGGTCGGTATGTTCGGTCTTGCTAAAGTATATTTAAACTCAGGTCAACAAGACAAAGGTATAATACTGCTTGAAAAATTAATGGAATTTGATACCACGGGAAAAGTACGTGTTTATTATGTGCAGGAAGCGTTTAAATATGCTGTAAATCTTTATAAAGAAGAAAAATACAAAGAGGCTCAAAGGATATTTAATAAAATCCAGAAAGAGTTTAAAAACACACTCTATTCCGAGTTGTCACTCTATTATTTAGCAAGATATTATTATGAAGCCAATAAATTTGACGATGCGCTGAAAAGCATAGATAAAATATTATCGAATGCTGTAGACACCAAAAATGAAGACGCGCAGCTTATCAAAGGATATATATACTTTGACAGGCAGGATTTTATTCAGGCTCTAAAAATATTCAATGACTTTCTTAAAAGGTATCCTGATAGTAATAGCACCAGAACTGCTAAAGAATGGAAAGCTATGTGTGAACGGAGCATAAAATACCTCAGCTGATTCAGTGAAAAACTTCCAAAAACCAGAAGTAAAACACAAAAATAGTTGTTAATAAGACTATATAGAGTATCCAATATTCTTTCAAAGAAGTCTTGATTTTAATATTAGTTTGTAATACTTTAATCTACAATACAAATAATCACAGAGGGAAAAAATGGAAGCTATAGAAAAAGATCGGGCATTGGAAACGGCCTTGTTAAATATCGAGAAACAGTTCGGTAAAGGCTCTGTTATGAGGCTCGGTGATAAGAAATTAAATTTTGAAATTGAAGTCATATCAACGGGTTCCTTGGGCCTTGATATTGCTCTCGGGGTCGGAGGTGTCCCGCGGGGAAGGATTATCGAAGTGTATGGGCCTGAATCATCCGGAAAAACTACACTGGCTCTCCATATTATTGCTGAAGCACAAAAATTGGGCGGAATGGCCGCATTTATTGACGCGGAGCACGCGCTGGACCCGAAATACGCAAAAAATCTCGGCGTCGACATTGAAAATCTCCTTGTGTCACAGCCGGATACCGGTGAGCAGGCTCTTGAGATAACGGAATCACTTGTTAGAAGCGGGGCCTTGTCTGTTATTGTAATTGATTCAGTGGCAGCACTTGTTCCAAGAGCAGAAATTGAAGGAGATATGGGTGATGCTCATATGGGTCTTCAGGCAAGACTCATGTCGCAGGCGTTGAGAAAACTGACAGGTGTTATCAATAAGTCAAATACTTGTGTTGTTTTTATAAATCAAATCAGGATGAAGATCGGCGTAATGTTCGGGAGCCCGGAAACGACAACAGGTGGAAACGCACTAAAATTTTATTCAACCATAAGGCTGGATATACGCAGGATAGAAACTATCAAGCAGGGTACGGAAGCTGTGGGCAACAGGGTGAAAGTAAAAGTGGCAAAAAATAAAATAGCCCCTCCTTTCAAAATCGCTGAATTTGAGATCATGTTTGATAAAGGTATATCTAAAGTAGGAGAACTTGTTGAAATGGGGACAAACCTGGGGTTGATCCAAAAAAGCGGAACCTGGTTTTCATACGGAGAGGAAAGGATCGGGCAGGGAAAGGAAGTGGCAAAAAAGTTTTTAATCGATAATCCATCAATTAAGGAAGAAATTGAAAAAAAAGTTAGAAATAACTTTTTCAATCAGCAGGAAATTGAAAATAAAAAAGCGGATTCTCAACCCCCCCATCCAGTTAAGAAGTAATTAGTTCTTGGTGACAACTCCAGGTTTTTACCTGGCTAATTAGTACGGTTTTCATTATTATAAAATTACTGTATTTTGTAATAAATGATGCTGAAAATTTTAACGGCTGCATTAATTAATATATTTATAAAGAGTACACAATGTTAAAGATAGTTATTTGCGGGGCTGCCGGAAGAATGGGCAGGGAGAACATCTGTGTTTTTCATGATGACAACGATGTAGAGATCGTCGGTGCTATTGAGATGAAACAATCAAATAATATCGGGCGAGACGCCGGTATTGTGGCTGGTATAGATAAAATTAATATAAAAATCACTCCGGTCCTTGAAGAAGTAATTGAAAGATCCCACGTTGTTGTTGATTTTACAGATCCTGAAGCGACAATGGAGCACCTGATTACCGTAAAAAAATACCGCAAAGCTGTAGTTATCGGTACAACCGGATTCTCAGAGAATCATATTTCTCTGATCAAGGAATATTCCAAAAGTATGCCTGTTGTGCTTTCACCCAACATGAGTCAGGGAGTCAACATTCTCTTTTATCTTGTAAAAAAAGCTGCCCAACTTTTCGGTGAACAGTACGATATTGAGATCCTTGAAATGCATCATAACCAGAAAAAAGACGCCCCGTCAGGTACGGCGATGCAATTAGGGAAAATAGTCGCCCAGGCGAGGGGGAAAAACCTTGAAGATGTAGGTAGATTTGAGAGGCATGGTGTTATCGGAGAAAGAAAAAAAGGAGAAATAGGGATTTCATCGCTCAGGTTAGCAGATGTTATCGGGGATCATTCGGTCATATTCGGAGGGCCGGGAGAAAGAGTAGAATTCATCCACAGAAGCACGAGTCGAAAAAATTACGCTCTTGGGGCTCTGCGTGCCGCAAAGTTTGTTACCAGGGAAAAAAAGGGGTTTTTCAGCCTCAGTGATGTATTAGGCCTTGTATGAGGACCACATATTTAAGTTTGGGTTCCAATCTTGGAGACAAGGAATACAACTTAAAGAAAGCTCTTTATCTAATAAAAAAAGAGTTTGACATTTTAGATTTATCATCTCTATATTTAACACCTCCCGTTGGGTACATTTCTCAACCTTTTTTCCTTAATATGGTAATTAAAATAGATTCTGATCGAAAAAATCCTTTTGACCTGCTTTCTTTTTTACAAGATATTGAACGGGAAATGGGAAGAGAGCGGACAATTCGGTGGGGCCCCCGTATAATCGATATTGACATTTTATATATATATGGTGTTAAAATAGAGACTGTTCGGCTTACTGTCCCTCACAGGGAGTTATTTAAAAGAAATTTTGTTTTGATACCCCTTTCTGAAATAACAGAATACATTATTATGGAAAATAATAAATTTGTTATCAAGGATTTAATTATCCATGATCCTGGGCCAGTCAACAGCATAAAAATTTATAAATTCAGGGCGACCGTTAAAAAAAATGAACAATACTGCTGATGATAAATACCAGATTAAAATTGAAAAATTTGAAGGACCTTTTGACCTGCTTTTATATCTTGTGAAAAATTCAAAAATAAATATTAGCGATATATCTATCTCGGAAATAACCATGCAGTTTTTACAATTTCTAAATGACAGGCTGGTACTTGATATCGAAGAATCATCACTCTTTATATTCACGGTCTCAAGTCTTATGAATATAAAATCAAAAATTCTGCTTCCCCAGGAGGTAGATATAGAGGATGAAAGTCCTGACGACAGGAATGAATACGTCAGAAATTTAATAGAGTACCAGAAATATAAAAAAGCCGCTGAAGTTATGAAAACGAAAATCGAAGAAGAAAAAATATTGATGAGAAAAGAAACGCAGCTGACAATTGACTTTAAAGACAACGAAAATTGGGAAGAAATATCAATAGTTGACCTGATAATAGCCTTTTCAAAGGTCGCAAAAGAAGTAGATAAATCAGTTTTTAAAGCGATAGAGATGGAAGAGATATCGATCGAGGACAAAATAAACGAAATAATGGATTATTTGAGTGATAACACGACATTACCGTTTAATCTATTATTTTCACCGGATTGTTCAAAAAATGTTCTGATAATTACTTTTCTTGCGCTTTTAGAGTTGGTAAAAATGAAAAAGATATATATATTGCAGCATAAACTATTTGGAACAATAAAGTTAACAAAGAGGGAAGAAAAGGTTTTTGAACAATAATAGTGATTATTCAGACAGAATCCAGTTTATCGAGGCATTGCTGTTTCTGGAGAATAGACCTGTAAACATAAAATTTATCTCAAAATTATCGGGACAAAGCGAAGAAGATATAAAGAATAGTATCACATTGCTGCAAAATAGATTGAGCAGCATTGAATCTTCACTGATTATTACTGAAAATGGTAAAGGGGATTACCATCTCACTATATCACCACTCCAGTATAATAAACTTTTTAAATACTACGACACCAGAAAAAAAACACGCCTCTCCACCCAGGCACTGGAGACTCTCGCTATCATAGCCTATAAACAACCGATAACACGAGTCGAAATTGAAAGTATAAGGGGAGTTCAGGTGGCACACATAATAAAAGTGCTTTTTGAAAACAAACTGGTCCGGTTTATGGGTAAAAAAGATTCACCTGGAAAACCAATGCTTTACGGGACAACAGCTAATTTCTTAAAATATTTTGGATTATTGAATATCAAGGACCTTCCTCCAATAAGTGAATTTGAAAAAACTTAGACGTACTTTACTTGATATATGTTATATTTGAAATATAATGTTATGCGATCTTTTTTAGTACCTTAATAACAATTTCCTTGTTTTTTTGGCAAGGAAATTCTTAAAATCAAGAATGTGGCTTGTCCACATTAGGGAGATGAAACGAAGTAAAATCGTTGTGTTAGTGAGACTGCAAAAACTCATATCTCATTATGGATATAGTTCACGAAGAAGGGCTGAAAAGCTGATTATTGCGGGAAAAGTCCGGGTTAACGGCATTGTGGCAAACGAGCTCGGTATCAAGGTACCAGGACTTTCTATTATTGAGATTGACGGAAATATAATAAATAGAGATATCCCCGTATTATACCTGATGCTTTATAAACCTGCTGGGTATATTTGCACGAAGAAAGACCCTGGGAATAGAAAAGATATTTACACTCTCATTAAGGAAGAGTATAATAATTTTGGTATTTTTTCTGTCGGGCGGCTTGACTATAGCTCAGAAGGACTGCTTCTAATAACAAATGACGGACATTTCTCTAATAATATAAGCCATCCGTCAAACGAGATAATGAAGAAGTACGAAGTTACCACGGATAAAGATATTCCGTATAAATCGATTGCTGCTTGGGAAAATGGAATATATATTAAAGGAATTAAGTACACTATTAGAGATTATGATAAATTTACGTCCAGAAGGGTCGTTCTTTCCCTTTACGAAGGAAAAAACAGGGAAATAAGAAGGTTGTTTGAAGAATTAAATATAAAAATCGTTCAATTAAAAAGAATTGCCATAGGGGCACTGGAACTCGGTGATCTGTCTGTAGGAAAGTATAGAGAATTGTCTGAAGACGAAGTTCGGATGTTTTTATAATAATTAGGTCTTGGTGCCACGCCGGGAGACCCGGCGTGGCCGGGCTTGCCCGATTTAGTCGTGGCCGAAGTTATCACCAAGACCTAATTAATTTACTAAACAGCAAGACAGGGTTTTATAAAATTGGTAATTGCGATTGACGGTCCCGCGGGAGCTGGAAAAAGTACAGTAGCAAAAAAAGTGGCCAAATTATTAGGTATGTTCTACCTTGATACCGGGGCCATGTACAGGGCGTTTACACATTATGTAATTGCCAAAAAAGCCGATCTGGACAATAAGTCAGAAATAAAAAAGCTCCTTGAAGGTTTCGAATTATCGATTTCTCAGGATAATGTCAGGGCCAACGGAAAGGACATTACAAAAGAAATAAGGTGGGAGAATGTTACAACTAATGTAAGTTATATTTCAAGTATTGATTTTGTTAGGAATAAAATGGTTGAACTTCAGCGAGAAATAGGTAAAAATAAAGATATAGTTGTAGAGGGCAGAGATATAGGCACAGTAGTTTTTCCGGATACCCGGTATAAATTCTATCTTGATGCAGATGTTGTTGAAAGAGCCAAAAGAAGATTAAAAGATAAAAAAAATGAAGAAAAAAAAGTTAGTATGTTAGCAATGAAGGAAAAGATACAAAAAAGAGATCAATATGACAGCACAAGAGATAATTCACCTCTAAAACAGGCAAATGACGCAGTTCTTATTGATTCAACACACATGACAATCGATGAAGTGTGTAAATATATAATAAATAAAGTAAAAGGATAAAGAACGGGAGTACAGTTTATGGATAGAGAGTCAGAAAACCCAAAGATTCCAAATTTAAATGAAGAAGATCTTGATAAGTCGAAAAATGATGCTGAAGAGGCCTTTAAAGAGGAATTTATCAAAGACCTTTCTTCATTTGTTGAAGGGGAATTAATAGAGGGTACAGTCGTAGCGGTCACAATGGATTCAGTGTTTATTGATATTGGTTATAAATCCGAGGGTGAGATTTCGATCTCGGAGTTTGACGGAAAACCTGAAATAAACGACAAGTTGAATGTAATGTTAATGAGAAAGGAGAACAGGGACGGCAGACTGGTTCTTTCAAAACAAAAAGCGGATGAGATTAAGACTTGGGATAATATTAGAGATTCTTTTAAAGAAGAGAAACCTGTTGATGGGAAAATAACAGAAGTTATTAAAGGCGGTTTTTCTGTTGACATAGAAGGTTTAAAGGCGTTCCTTCCGATTTCACAGCTTTCCAACAGGCGTGTGGAGGATGCTCAGTGTTATATAGGTACGGAACTTTTATTTAAAATAGATAAAATAAATGGGAAAAATAATATTGTACTTTCCCATAAAAAATACCTGGATGAACTTAATGCTCGAAAAACAGAAGAATATTTTAAAACCAAAAAGGAAGGGGACGTTGTTGAAGGAGTAATAAAAGATATTGTTAACTACGGGGCTTTTGTTAATTTAGGAAGTATTGATGGACTTTTACATGTAAATGATATGTCCTGGGGCAAAGTATCCAATCCGAACAAATACGTAGCTAAAGACGAGAAGCTGCGTCTCAAGATACTGTCAATGAATAAAGAAAATAAAAAAATATCCCTGGGTTTAAAACAGCTCAGTCCCGACCCATGGGAATCTTTTGAAGATAAGTATGCGAAAGGAATGAAATCTAAAGGCACTGTTACAAAACTGACAAACTTTGGAGCTTTTATTGAACTCGAAGACGGAATAGAAGGTCTTCTGCATATCTCCGAGCTTTCGTGGACAAAAAGAATCAATCATCCTAAGGAACTATTGAAAGTTGGTGATATCGTGGAAGTAATGCTGCTGGATTTTGATAAAAATAAAAGAACAATTTCTCTGGGACTTAAACAGGTTTTTCCGAATCCATGGGATGATATTGATGTACGTTACCCGGTCGGTTCAAAGACCCGGGCGACTGTCAGCAAAGTTACGAAATATGGTGCTTTTGTTGAAATGGAAGAGGGGATTGACGGGTTTATTCATGTAAGCGATATTTCATGGACTAAACAGGTAAAAACAGCATCAGATATCTTTAAAAAAGATAAAGTGCTTGTAGTGGTAATCCTTTCTATCGACAAGGAAGCCAGGAAAATACAGATCGGCTTAAAACAGTTAACGGAAAACCCGTGGGAAAACCTATTTTTAAAATATCCGAAGGGCAGTGTCGTTTCCGGTATAATAACAAGTGTTACGGATTTTGGTGTCTTTGTCAAGGTAGAGAAGGAAATTGAAGGGCTGATCCATATTTCGAAACTATCAAATGAAAAAATTGAAGACCCCAAAGATCATTTTAAAGTGGGAAATAAAGTTAAAGCAACCGTCCTCAATATTGACAAGGAAAAACAGAAAATCACCTTGAGCATTAAGGATTTTATCAACAGGCTCGAAGAAAAAGAAATGCAGAAGTATCTGGAAGATGATACAGCAAAAACCGGTTCAATTACTCTCGGAGATATAATAGATCTTTCAAAAATAGGAAAATAAATGGCATTTTCTACAAGAGAAAAAGATTTAGAAGAAATAATAAAAATCAGTACAATTATTAACTCTTCATTCGATATTAATGAAGTGTTGAGAAGAATTATGGATTCTGCAAATAAAGTTGTTAAAGCGAAAGCGAGCTCTCTCCTTCTCATAGATGAAACCGACAACACCCTGTATTTCCAGGTTGCCCTTGGTGATAAAGGTGATGAAGTTAAGAAATATAAATTAAAAATTGGTGAGGGAATTGCCGGCTGGGTAGCAAAATATTCAAAACCGCTGCTGGTACCTGATGTAAAGAATGATAAAAGGTTTTATAAAGATATTAGCAAACAAATTAATTTTGAAACGAAGTCAATATTGTGCGTCCCGCTTAAATTAAGAGATAGAACAATAGGCGTTCTTGAGGTAATAAATAAAAATGTAAACGATACATTCTCTTTGGACGATCAGGGTCTATTGGAGACATTTTCCAACCTGGCTGCCATTGCAATAGAGAATACAAGAAGCTATCATGACATTAGACTCGAGAATATAAACCTCAAAAATGAACTCATAAGTGATAAAATACCAACAAAGTTCATCGGTGAATCAAAGCTCATCAAAGAAAAACTCGAAATGGCTGATCAGGTCGCGGAAACCAACACAACTGTGCTGTTACTTGGTGAAAGCGGAACGGGTAAGGAATTATTCGCGGAGCAGATCCACTACAAAAGCACAAGGAGAAACAAATCTTTGATCAAGGTCAATTGCGCGGCAATTCCGGATACTCTTATTGAAACTGAACTTTTCGGGCATGTAAAAGGAGCTTTTACCGATGCCATATCCGATAAGTTGGGCAAGTTCGAGCTTGCCAACGGCGGGACCATATTTTTAGATGAGATAGGCGAGCTGTCATATTCAGTTCAATCAAAGCTATTGAGAGTTCTGCAGGACCGTATAATTCAAAAGGTGGGCGGAACAACATCAAAACAGGCAGATATCAGACTGATGGCTGCAACGAATAAAAACTTATATGAAGAAGTTAAACAAAACAGGTTTAGAGAGGATCTATTTTTTAGATTGAACGTTTTTCCAATTTTTATCCCGCCGCTTAGAGAAAGAAAAGAGGACATCCCGCTTTTAGCTGATTCTTTTTTAAAAAGATTTAATCAGGAGCTCAAGAAGAATATTAAGGGTTTTACAAGTGAGGCAGTGAATATCCTTACAGGTTATTTCTGGCCGGGAAATGTGAGAGAGCTTCAGAATGTGATCGAACGATCGGTTGTACTCTGTAAAGATGAAATGATCAGCAGAAAAGACCTTTTTCTCGGCACAGAAAACATGTCTTTTAAAAGTATGGATATGGATGCGATCCTTACCTTGAGAGAAGCTGTTAATAATTTTAAAAGAGATTACATAATTAAGGTTTTGGAAAAAACCGGCTGGAAGCAGACAAAAGCTTCTGTTGTATTAAAAATACAACGGACCTATCTCTCACGCCTTATAAGTGAACTCAATATCAGCAAAATTTAATCAAACACTTTTTAGATTTTAATTAGAATTATTCAAATAATTAAATTATAATTACAGTTGGAGGAATACCAGTGTCTAAAGTTCGGGGCAAAACAGAACATATTGATATTTTTTCAAAGATTTCAAAACATATCGAGCTTTTTATAATAAAATATTTAAAGGTCATTGTTATCTCTGTATCGGTTGTCGTTGTCGCACTTGCTCTGTATTTTTCTATAGAACGGGTCTATTCAAAAAAAGAGGAGAAAGCCGATAACACTTTCGGTAAAGTATATTTAGTGTACAAAGGGATAATAAATGAGAAGGAGGAGGAAACTGGAGAAGGGGAAATAGCTGAAAAACTTATGGAACTAAATGAAGACTTTAAAATCGTATTAAATGATTACCCTAATTCAAAAGCAGCAATGAAAAGTGCTTATTTAATAGGGAACAGCCTTTTTAATTCCGGTAAATATGAAGAAGCCATAGCATTTTATAAAAAGGGATATTCAAAGAAAGGCAGGAAATATTATATATCTTTGTTATGCCTGATAAACGAAGCAAGCAGTTATGAGCAGCTGGAGAATTATGAAAAAGCCGAGCAGGTATATAAAAAAATATTAAGCGAATTTAGCGAAGATTTTATAATACCATTTACACTGTACAATCTTGGTCAAATCCATGAAAAACAGAACAAATTACAGAATGCAACTGAACAATACTCTGCAATTGTTTCGGAGTATGATTGGAGCAGCTGGAAACAGTTCGCGGAAAAAAAGCTGCTTCTCATAAAAAATTTTCAGCTGTAGCATCTCAAACAATGAACGGGGTAAAAAACGATGGCAAAAAAGAAAAAGAGTAAAATATTTTCCTCAAAAAATATGAGTCTTTTTATTGGTGTGATAATAATAATTTTTATAATTGTTTTATTAAAATATACGATTATTATTGATGTAATTGAAGCCAAATCAATGGACCTCAATTTTTTTATGACCGACGTTTTTCACAGACCCGAAGAAATCAGTGAAGGTGTATATAAAATTAACAAAGCAAAGGGGCTGAGAAACGATATTGCTATCTTCGGATTTGATGAAAAAAGCCTCGAAATTCTCGGAAGGTTTCCATGGAGACGCTCTGTTTACGCCGAATTTCTGGAAAATATCAACAAAGACAGTAAAACGAGTCCGAAAGGGGTCCTGATCGACGTTCTGTTTACTGAAAATTCTCAGTCTCCCGAACAGGACCAGATACTGGCTGACGCGCTAGGCAAGTACCGGAAAAACACTGTAGTTGACATGTTAGCCGCAGTAAGTAAAAAAATCCCGACAGTAAACCAGGAAACCAGAGAAAGAATTGAAATGATAAAACCCCTGGGTACACCGGCAAAAGATGACCACACGCAGTTTGTAGATATTATAACCCCCCCCATAAAGAGGATCATCAGCAGTGGTGTAAATATTGCCCCTGCAACATCACTGAGCGGTTTGAACCCAAGGCTTGCGGCGAAAAACGCTGACAAGACAATAAGAAGGTTCGCACTTGTCGTAAAGATCAATGATGCTTACTATCCATCCACAGTTTTAAAGATGGCAATGCTCTACTACGGCGTAAAATTAGAAGACCTTGAAATCAACATGGGTGAAAATATTGTAATACACAACGCGATAATACCGAAGTCCGATACGGGGACTGAAACAGCATTGAAAGGGGACGTGATCATTCCAATAGACAGGCAGGGTACTATTCTCATCAATTTTTATGGAAGGGGAGGTTCATTTACAGTAAGGTCCTTTTCGGATATAGTTGAAGGAAAAGTGAGCACCAAGTACTTTAAAGATAAAATATTCCTGGCGGGTGTTTACGCGGAAGGTTTACAGGATATACACGAAACCCCTTATGGTAAAATGTATGGGGTTGAAATGATGGCAAACGCGGTAACCCAGTTGATAAACAGGGATTTTATTCTTTTTTCTGAAGATTATATTGATATTCTGCTGATAGTGTTCTTTGGCCTTATTATCAGCTACATTGTCGGTCGAAAATCAATTCTATTGAGCTATATAGCTACAATTGCTCTTGTAGCTGTTTACTTTTTTGCGGTTGTATTTATTTTTGACAATTACAGATACGTCCTGAATTTAAGCGCACCGCTCATTACAAGCATAATTACTCTTTTTAGTATGATCGCCTATCGTATACTAACGGAAGAAAAGGAAAAGAAAGTAATTCAAGGCATGTTTTCAAACTATGTCAGCAAGAGTATTGTTGATGAGCTGCTTAAACATCCCGAAAAACTTGAACTCGGCGGGGAGGATAAGGGTATCACCGTTCTGTTTTCCGATATACGCGGGTTTACGACTCTATCTGAGAAGCTAACCCCCCAGGAGCTTGTAACTCACCTGAATGAATATTTATCGGCAATGACTGATATAATATTTAAATACGAAGGCACGCTGGACAAATATGTAGGTGATGAAATTATGGCTTTCTGGAACGCGCCTCTGGAGCAGGAAAACCATGCTGAACTTGCGTCCCTCGCTGCTCTTGAAATGATGACAAAACTGCATAGTCTTAACGAAAACTGGCCGGAAGCAAAAAAGCTCAATATCGGTATCGGTCTTAACACAGGTCTTATGACAGTCGGAAACATGGGTTCGCAGAGCAGAATGGATTACACTCTTATGGGAGATAATGTTAACCTCGGGGCAAGACTTGAAGGCACAAACAAAATTTACGGTACAAACATAATAATCAGTGAATATACCTATGCCGTTATAAAAGATCAATTCATCTGTAGAGAGCTTGACACTATTAAGGTAAAAGGAAAATCAAAGCCTGTACAGATATTTGAAGTATTAGATACAGTTTAATTTGTTCTTGCGATACGGGCTTTTCCTTCGTCAAAACTCGTAACAAATTTGAATTGACTTTTAAAAATTAATTTTATACATTTGATGCATACGATTTGTCTGATTGATATCGGGGGATTTGATAGTGCCTACCTACGAATACAAATGCAATAAATGTGAAGAGCTCTTTGAAATATTCCAGAGAATAACAGCTTCGCCTCTAAAAGAATGCTCTGTATGCGGGGGAGAACTGAGAAGACTAATAAGCGGAGGCGCTGGAATTATTTTTAAAGGCAGCGGATTTTACTCAACAGACAATAGGTCAACACCAGAATCAACTTTAGCTTCAAAGGAAAACCAGGAAAGGTCAGAAAAAAAAGATACTTCTTCGAAAGATACTTCTTCAAAAGATACTGCGAAAAAAAATGAAAGTACTACATCTGGAAAAAAGACCGATAGCAAGGTCAAGTAATAAACCATACCTTTAGAAAAATTAAAATCTGTTTTTATATCAATAGTTTTTAAATATCTACTTTAAACAAGAAAGA
>DRHN01000082.1 GCA_011049595.1 Spirochaetota bacterium
CTGTTTTTATAAATTCTTTAATTCTGACGACAGCGGCAAACGACATACCTGTAAAATAATTGATCTTGCATATACCAAGCCTTATCGCTTTTATAAAACTCTCATCGGGTATTCCTGATCCGCCGTGCAGCACCAGAGGTATTTCTACGTGCTCTCTGATCTTCTGAATCAAACCAAAATCAAGCCTGGGCATTGATTTATAAAACCCATGAGCATTCCCTACCGAGATGGCAAGAGCGCCTATTCCCGAATCTTCGACGAACCTGGCGGCAAGGACCGGATCGGTGAACTTATCATCGTTGATCACGGAGGTTTCCTCCCCTGAGGCCTCTTCCCCTCCTACTATGCCCAGCTCAGCTTCAACGCTTACACCGACGGCATTCGCGATACGGGTCACCAGCTTTGTGGTATCCAGGTTTTCTTTAAAAGACAGGCCGGACCCATCGTACATAACCGAACTGAAACCCCACCGGATCGCTTTAACCACAGTTTCGAAATGGAACCCGTGATCAAGATGTATAGCGACCGGGATCCGTGCATTTTGCGCGCTTTGGATCGCCGCGGGTATGAATTGCTCTACCTGCATGTGCGGCAGGTGTACTTCGGCTATGCTCAAAATTACAGGCGACTTTTCCTCTTCCGCTGCCTCAAGGATCCCATTTAGAAATCCGAAACTCACCATGTTGAAAGACCCTACAGCATAGCCCCTTTTTTGTGCATCTTTGAGCAGCTCATTCAGTGTGACAAGTGCCATATCGACTCCCTGTTTCTGATTTTCAGCTCATTACTTTGTGCTGATGATATATCTTATTGTTCCGGTCACATTTTCTGAACCGCTTACAGGATTAAAACTCATTTTACGTACTGTTTCCAGTACGGCAGCGTCAACATCCGGATATCCGGAAGATTCTTCCACAGTGACCGATGTCGTGTACCCTCCCGGGGTTACAGCAAAGGAAACGGCTATCTGCAGATCAAGGCCTTCTTTTTTTACCCAGAGAGGTATATCCGACTTCGGACCGGGAAAAATTTGCACGCGCTTTCTGCCATCCTTATCCCACTCTATAAGAGACGATTCTATGGAGAGAACATCATTTCTTTCCCCGGCCGGTTTCGCGGAAGTATTGGTACCTGAAACTGACCCGGGGTCGGTATAAGGCTCGGTTTTTTGAGGTATTCGGGAGTCGTCCTTTCCATACTCGATCGCCTCGTCGAGCTGGTCCATGTCAAATGCCAGTGTGTCAGGCTCCAATTCGGCCAAAGGTTCGAAAAGCAGTTTTTTTTCAGGCTTTTCCTGAACCGGTGCGAGCGTTTCCTCAGGGTCTACCGGTGCATAAATGTTTTCCTCGGGAATATCTTCAGGGGTCATACCACGCACAGGGGCCACTTCAGCAAGATCAGGGTTCACTGCCTTATCTTCAACCCGGGAGACAGCCTTTTGATCAAAAGCTGCCGGCTTTTCGAAAGCTGATGTAGACTTGAAAAAAGGCAGGCTTTCGCTTTTTATACTTTCCGTTACCGGATATTTTATAGTATCAGTGTCCCGCACAGTGACCGCGGGTGCCGGAGGTTTATCCACTGTTGAAGTATAATCTTCGTAAGTATTATCTTCGAAGAAAGGTTCTTCATCAAGTGAAGATTCATCTTCGTCATGTTCAACAACTGCTTCAGGTTCTGCCCGGACCAATTCTTCCTCAGATTCAATTTCACCTGTAAACTCCCGGGGCTCTCTTGTGATCGTTATTTCTATTGGACCGCTGTAATCCGGCACATCCTCCTTTTTCATCGGCAGCAGGTACTGGATGATGAAAAAGACCGCTCCATGTACCAAAAGGGCAAAGATCACACTGATAAACACCCTTTTACGGTCCTGATTACCGGCGCGCGTCATTTAATTTACTTCCTATTAATCTCTGGTTTTCAGATTGACACCCTTGAATCCGTTCATCCTCAGCACATCAAGCACTTGAACCAGCAAGCTGTACGAAACCCGTTCGTCCCCTTCAACAACCACGGTTTTTATCTCTTCTTTTTCTTCCGCTGTCAACTCTGATAATCTACGGTCCAGACCCTCAATATCGTATTTCTCCTTGTTCAGATAGATCTCGTCCTTTGATAGAACGGTCATAACGAGTTTTGTCATCACAACAGGTTCTGACGTTGTCGATCGCGGAAAGACAAGGCTGATCCCGGGTGTGAGGATAAACGTTGAGGACACCATGAAAAATACAAGCAGCTGAAACACAACGTCGATCAGCGGGATAAGATCAACGTTTGTCCTTGTTTTGAGCCTCCTTTCAAATCTCATTTGTTTTCACCTCCCAGAAGCAGCACCAGCTCATTCACCCGGTTTTCAAGCCAGAGGATCGTGTGGTTGGCCTTGTTTACAAGATAATTATAGAAAATTATCGCTGGAATTGCCACGATCAGCCCCGCGGCAGTGGTCAAAAGCGCTTCTGAAATACCCTTGGCGAGAAGACCCGGATCACCGACGGCCCCGAACTTGCCGAGCACACCGAAAGCGGATATATTCCCGGTTACAGTGCCCAGGAGCCCGAGCAGAGGGGCAATGTGGGTTATTGTCCCGAGCGCAGGAAGGTGTTTTTCCATTCTGGGGATCTCCATATTTGCCGCGTCCAGAATAGAATTTTTTATCGTTTCAGGAGAATACCCGCGATGTTCTATCCCGACCCTCATCAAATTTGTAATCGGTGACGGATTATTTTCGCATATTGACAGAGCTTCATCAAAATGGCCTTTTTGAAGGGTCGTTTTTAACCTTGATATCATCTTCTCCTCACCGACACGTATCTTTCTGAAATAAAACAGGCGCTCAATGATCAGCACGGCGGCAATGAGCGAAAGAGCTAATATCAGCCACATAATTACTCCGCCTTTTTCCAGAATTTCTATCATGTTTCTTCTCCTGTTCTGATTTTATTAAACATTCATATTAAAAATTTATATGGGCCTTCAAAATCACCTTCAGACCTGTGTCTACATATGGCTCCCATAAATACCTGGGTCCGTCCAGGAGCGGGTACAGAAGGTCATCCGCCTCAAGGACGAACCGGAGAAAATCTGTGGCCCTGAAAAACCCGTTGAGGGATAAGAGCGGCAGCTGAACAGAGTCGTTCACCCCTGTAGTAAATTCCGATGAAAACCCGCCGCCGAACCTGCCCTTTTTCTCCATACCGTTAAAATCGAGATTTATGCGGTTTTCGGGATAGAATTCCGGTTTTTCAATAAATGCAGAACTCCAGCCCAGACGTGCCGAGAAGCTCTCTGAGATGTTCCACCGCACACCGGCATCAATATTAAGTCTTTGAGCATTTACCTGGCTGAGAGGAAATAGCCCGGTTGCTCCGTCAAAAGCTCTCCCGGGATCGGGCATTTTGCTGTTACCCGTATAAAATAGACCTGCGTCAAATATCCACCCTTGAAAAGGGGTCCAGATGGACTTCAGCTCCGCAAACCACCCCTGATTGTCATAAAGGGACAAAGGGACCCCGGTTAGCGGATAATTTCTGAATATGTCTCTCAGGTTAAATTCTTCAACCCTGTATCCGCCGCCGACCGTCAACGTAAAAAAATCACCCGGCATCATTGATACGGAAAGATTAAAGGGCGCCAGGTGCCCGATATTTTCAACCCAGAGCCAGCCCACAGACCCGTTGAGAGTAACGCTGTCGGAGATATCAACTTCCAAATACCCCCTTACTCCCCCCCTGATCAGCGACAGGTTTTCAGATTCAAACACATTTCTATATGAAAAACGCGGCTCTACCCCCAGGACCCAGTTTTTAAACCGGAACTCTCCGACGAGCACCGGTGAAAGATACAGCTCGGTAACTTCGTCCGATGAAGACGAGGGACCCCCTGTCATGAGCTGAGCCGCCAAAGAGAAATTCAACGATCCCTTCAAAACAAATATGTCGCTGATCGGATATTCGGCCGTGCCGTCAGCTTCGATGAACCGGTTGACTTTTGAGTAGAAATTTCCCTTCCCCTGCAGCCCTCTTTCGATCTCATAAAAAACGCCATCGGTCCTGATCCGTGCTTTACCGGCATCGAAACTTAAATAACCTTCCAGCATGTCTTCGGTGTTACTGTACCCTGACCCTGGGGGTTTGGATGAAAAACCGTCAATAGTCTCATGCTGGTACTGTATTTTACCTTCAGGCTTCTTGCCGAGATAATACAGTGATATCCGGCTGAAAAACTGGTTGGCAGTTCCGATCCCAAGGACGGCCTCTGTCGTGAGGTATTTACCTTCTCTGATCTGGAACGCCGGGACCCCGGACTTAGGGACCGTCAGGTCAAGGTGGGGGTCATCAATGGCAAGTTCTTCTATTTCAGGAAGAGGAAATTCAATCTCCGGCGGCAGCAGTTCTTTATCTTCCGGCAGCCCGGCAGTTATACTTTCGATGCTGAGGTCTTCAATCTCGAGCAGTACCGAAGGTAGGACGATACCGGGTTCCGACGGTTCGATGTCCTGGGAAAATCCGTAAAAAACCGCGGAATAAATAATCATCATCCACCCGGCTATAATCAGTATCCGTTTTCTCAATTTACCCCCTCGAGTAGTTTTTTACCTTCTTCAGCCCACTCTGATCCGCTGAAATTTTGATCCAGACGTTCAACAAGGGCCTTTACTTCACGGTTTTTTCCGGCCAGTTTCATCATCCCCGCCGCCCTGTAGATCGAATAAGCCATAAAATCGCGGTCCTCGGGCTTCATCAGGGAGGTCCTGAAAAAAGCCCTGCCTGCCTTTTCAAACTCCTCATTCCGGTGGTAGTACTCCCCGAGCAAAAACTGCGCGTCTGCTCCGGTTTCAGGGTCATTCCTCTCAAGCACCTGGCTCAGCATCTGGAAAGCCCGCTCCAGTTTTCCTTCCTCTTCAAATATATAGATCCGTGAAAGAGCTATCATGGCCGATCTTCCTTCCCTTGTCTCCGGCCCGCCGTTTTTACTTATTATTGCGGTCAGCCGGGCCTCTCTCTCGCTGAAACCGAAAACCAGATACCTGATCTCATCGGACCGCAGATCCACGTTCAGTGCCCTGGAATATTCCGGGTACATTATTTTTAATTCTTCGTAAAGGTCTATAGCTTTCTGAAATTTCCCATGTGTTACGTGGACCTCGGCTGTTTTGTGCATTGCATCCGGCCTGAAGGGGCTGTCCCTGTAATTGTAGATTAATTTTTCCCACATAAGAGACGCGCCCCTGATTTCACCCACCTCATATGCGGAAAGCCCCTCCCAGAATAGAGCCGCATCAACCAGGTTCCCCTCCGGGTATTGAGTTCTGTAATCCTTAAAAGCCGGTCTGGACTTTGAGTAGAGCTTGTTGTTAAAAAAAAGCTCACCCCTTTTGTAAAGCGCTTCTTCGGCAAGAGAGCTCGAGCGGTAAGACCCCCATAACTCGTAATATTTTCCCGCCGCCAGGTCCACTTCACCTTTCTGGGCTAAAATGCC
>DRHN01000083.1 GCA_011049595.1 Spirochaetota bacterium
AATCACCACCGCTGTTTTATAATATTGGATCAGTTTCCGGGTGATGTTAGGGCGGATATTCCGCTTGAGCTCTTATACCGGACATAACACAGTCAGCAAAGAATTTGAAAAACGGGGGTCAGCCTTCGTCCATGCCCTGGAAAAGTTCAAGGACATCGTCCTCTTTACTCCCCTTTTTCAAGATCTCCACTCGTCTTTCAACAGCGGCGAGTTTTGTCGCACACATTTTTGAAAGTCTGGTGCCTTCTTCGAACAGGTCCAGAGCTTTCTCAATTTCAACATCTCCGCCTTCAAGTTCTTTTACAATGTTTTCAAGCCGCTTGATTGAATTTTCAAAGTTTCCTGGTGAATCCATATAGTATGATCTCCGTTATCTGAATACAGCATTACTTTTTTTCTTCTGTGCCGGATATTTTACTTAAAAGCACACCATCCTTTAGCCTTGTTTTTATATCATCTCCCGTTACAACATCATGAACAGAAAAAACAGGTTTGTTTTCCGGAATTTTCGACACGACCGCGAACCCTCTCGAGATAGTTCTCAGCGGGCTCAAAGCATTCAGCCGGCCGACCGTTTTCTCGAACCTGCCCCTGCCCTCTGAAAGAACTGCGTCCATCTTATTGAACAGGGATTTTGTGATATCATCGAGAATAAAATTTTTTTGTGTCAATATTGAGATTAATCTCCCCTGCATGAGCTCTATCGAGTAAAATGAAACCTTTTCTCCTTTTTGTGCTACGAGACGGTTGACTGAAGTGTACAGCCTTTTAATCAGATCTACTGACAATTTGACAAGCTCTTTTCTATTTTGAACAACAAGCTCGGCTGCAGCCGACGGGGTAGGAGCTCTGAGGTCCGCGACAAAATCGCTGATCGTAAAATCTATCTCATGCCCGACAGCGCTTATGACAGGTATTTCCGAGGCATATATCTCACGGGCTACAATCTCCTCGTTAAAAGGCCAGAGGTCCTCGATCGATCCTCCTCCGCGCCCCACTATGAGAACGTCCACTTCCCCGCGGATGTTCGCTGTTTTGACCGCTCCGGCTATTTCTTCAGCTGCCCCTTCGCCCTGAACCAGTACGGGGTATATAACGATCCGCACACCCCTGTACCGCCTTGCAGTGATGTTCAGGATATCATGAAGGGCTGCCCCGGTAGGGGAAGTTATGACCCCGATCGATTCAGGCAAAACAGGGATGTCCTTTTTCCGGGATTCGTCGAACAGACCTTCTTCCCGCAGTTTTTGTTTCAGTTTTTCAAAAGCCAGCTGAAGGTCCCCGACCCCCTCGGGCTCCATAAAGTCTACAATTAATTGATACTCGCCTTTCTTGTCAAATACATCCAGGTTACCGTGGGCAATAACTTTCAAGCCGTCACCCGCATCGAATCTGATCATGCGCTGGTAACCCCTGAAAAGCGCCGCCTTAATTACAGAGGATTCGTCTTTAAGGGTGAAATAGATGTGCCCTGAGGAAGCTTTCTTGTAATTTGATATTTCTCCGCACACCCAGATGTCCCTGTAGTTTTCCGTCAGGAGGGATTTTATCTGTTTTGTCAACTCCAGAACCGTGTAGACCTTACGGGTTTGGCTGTTGTACAACTTATTAGCATCCATGAAATTAGGTTAATGAATATTATACTTTCTGTCAATGTATAAAATGTATTCCGGATGTGAAACGCTTATTTACAGCCTGGTATTAAGGTTTGACAAGGCAAATATTTTAATATAATTTAAATGTTATGAAAAATGCAATTGTATTAAATACTCTTGTCGAAGGCAGCAGTTGGCAGGGGGATATTCTGGGTTTTGATCCGGTAGAAGAGCTCGTTAAAAAATTGAAAAGCCTGGGAAAAGAGGACGATATTTTTGTTGCCGCTGATTCGGCCGGTGCCCCGCAGCTACCGAAGTCTCTAAAAGGTCTAAAAAAAATCCTGACAGAGGACCGCAAGGCAAAAAATTTATTTCGACAAATCTACTCTTCACTCAAGTCTTATGAAAATGTGATTTATCTTTTTGCCGACGCCCCGCTTGTTGACACCGGGATCACAAAAGAGATGATCTCGCTGCATACCGGTGAGTTTGCAGAGTACACGTATGGTGAGGGATTTCCCATCGGCGCCGCCCCCGAAATTGTAAAAGTAGACCTTTTTCCCAAAATAGCCTCTCTTTTGGAAAAGGACAATCCGGATGCAGGCAGGGATTCTATTTTTACAGGGCTCTCCAAAGAGATCAATTCTTTTGATATTGAAACCTATTTTGCAGCAGTTGATCTGAAACTCATGCGTATTGAGCTTACAACCTCTTCAAAACGAAACGCAATGCTTGTCGAGCGGGTCATAAAAAAATTGGGTATATCCTGTGGATACAAACAATTCTGCAAATTTATAAGTGAAAACCCGGCAGTATTGAGAACGACCCCTTCCTACATCGAAGTGGAGATCATAAGTGATCATAATGGTGGGTGTATTTATTCACCGCTTCCCCGCCTCACAAGAAAAGCCGGCAGAATGAGCTATGATGATTTCAGGATTGTTCTGGATAAAGTCAGAACATTTACCGAAAGCTGTTATATCGCCTTTTCCCTGTGGGGTGAGCCTCTTTCACACGGTGACATCAAGAAATTTATTGAATACACTGTTCAGGATAAAAAAACCAACCTGATTCTTGAAACCGACGGCGTGTTATTCGATCCTGATTTTTCTGATTTTGTGATCGAGATCGGGGCTGAAAACCTGCATGTCATCTTTGAAGTTGATGCCGTCGGTATTGAAACTTATAAAAAAATCCGCGGCGGGGACCTCAACAAAGTTGAAAGAAATATACGCTACCTGCTGTCAAAAGAGATACCCAACATTTATGTCCAGCTGGTAAGGATAGAGGAGAATGAGAGCGAGATGCTGAAGTTTTTTGACATGTGGGAAAAAGAAGGGGCAAAGGTGATAATACAAAAATACAATTCCTACGCGGGATTGCTGCCTGACTTAACAAAATACGATTTGAGCCCGCTGGAAAGGATGCCCTGCTGGCATGTCTTGAGAGATATGGTTGTGCTGCATGATGGAAGCGTGTCGAGATGTAAACAGGACATAAACTGTTTATTTCCCCTTGGAAACCTGCTTCAGGAGGATATCTCTGATGTGTGGGAAAGGGGGGAGTCCCTGTACGTGGGACACTGCGGCAAAAATTATGATGAATACTGCAGTAAATGTGATGAATATTACACTTTTAACTTCTGATGAAAAATGAGCTATGGAGAACGATTACACTGTACTTCAGGTCAGGCTGCATTCAAAGAGACTGCCGCATAAGCTGCTGCTCCCTTTGAAAGGAGGAACAATATTCGAGCACGTTCTTGTAAGGCTTGCGGCTGCAGTTATCCCAAAGGGGGTGGTAATTGCGACAACAAAAGATACCGAACCCTTGATAAAAGAAACCGCTGACGATCATGGCGCGCCCATAATAACCGGAAGTGAAAATGATGTTCTTTCGCGGTTTGTAAAATCTGTCAGATCATTCAATATAGACAATGTGGTAAGGGCAACCGGAGACAATCCGCTCGTATCCATCGAGTATATTGATCGTGCGCTTGCGCTCCACAAAGCAAGTGGCGCCGATCTTACAACCTATCCCGACCTCCCTTATGGCACCGGGATCGAGGTAATAAAAGGGGATATCCTCTGTGAGATCGACCGTCTTTCCGGCGACATGTATGAGAGAGAGCACATCACCCAGTATATATACAGGAATGAAAACAGGTTTTTTATCGAGAGGGGAACCCCCGACCCGTCTCTATCGAGGCCGGATCTAAAACTGACAGTTGATACCGAGGATGATTACAAAAAAATGGTCGATATATATGAAAAACTTTACATGGGGGTGCCGATAAAACTACAAGAGGTGATCTCGTATTTAGATAAAGGGCTGGTGAAGAGCTAATGGTGAAGCCGCAGGGAAACCCGGGTGCATCCGCAGTGATCAGGCCTAAAGTGCTTTTTTGCACCGCGGCTGGAGGGAAGTACGGCATGGGACATCTCAGGCGGTGTATCTCTCTTATTGAAGAAGGACATCGTGTTTTTGAATCCTCTGTCTGTCTTGTTCATGGGGACAAAAGGTCCCGGGTTCAGGCGTGCGATGCTTTCCCCGGTTATACATTTGTGCGTGATATCGCGGAAGCCGGAAATGTCGATCTTATAGTATCTGATATGATGGAAACCGGAAAAAAGGAAATTAAGGAGATGATGCTCCGCGCTCCTGTAATATCGATCGACGACCTTTCCGGCGGCCGGAAATTTTCTTTTGTGTCTGTCTACCCTCTGCCGAATGAAATGGATGTTTCGGGTAACGTTTACGGACCCTCCTATATTGCCCTGGACCCGGGGTTGAAAAAGCTGTCTCCTAAAAGTTTCGATATGAAAGAAGGCGTTCTTTTAAGTTTTGGAGGGACCGATCCCTACAACCTGAGCGGGTATATTTCATCGGTTTTAAACTCTCTGGGCATAAGGCCAAAGATCATCCGGGGGCCGATGTTTCAGCATTTTCTTTCGAATATAAACGGAGAGATCGTCGATAATCCCGACAATATCCACGAGTTGATAAACAGCGCCAGAGTGCTGATCACATCTTTCGGGCTAACGATGTATGAAGCTTTTTTTCTCGGGACCCCTGTCATCCTGTGCAACAATTCCCGTTATCATTCGGTTCTCGCCGGGAAGACCCGGGCAATTAATCTTGGGTATAGAAACGCTGGTTCCGAGCTAAAAGATAAATTACAGGGGGCCATCACGGATGAAGAAGAGCTGCGAAAAAGCACGATTGAAAACCGTCATCATGTCGACGGAAAAGGCGCCGGCCGGGTGGTCTCGATAATTGAGAATACCATTAAAGGTATGAGAAGAGACTGTCTTTTCAATCACGGAAAACCGAGAGCCTGCTATAGAAGCATGGGTTACACAATTATGAGGTGCGGGAAGTGCGGGGACTTATTTCTTTTTGATTTCGGCGGGGAAGAGCCAGGGCAATCCACCACCTATGGTAAAGATTATTTTTTGACTGAATATAAAAATCAGTATGGAAAGACATATATTGAGGACAAAGAAAATGTCGTAAGACTGGGCATACGGAGGCTCAGGGCCATTGAACATTTGATGAGATCCAATGCTCCGGAGGGAAAATTACCAAAGGCGGAAGGGGAGGAGTTGGAATTTCCGCAGGCAAAATTTCCGCAGGCAAACCGGAAACTACTTGACGCGGGCTGCGCGCTTGGTTTTTTTCTTGAAATCGCTGAAAAAAGGGGATGGGAGACCAGAGGTATTGAAATCTCCCCCTTTGCAAGTGAATGGGGTAGAAAAAATTTGTATCTGGACATCGTTACCGGGTCTTTTCTGGGTGTGGACATGGAACCTGAATCTTTTGACGTGGTTACATTTTTCTTTGTGGCTGAGCATTTTAAGGAAATAGAGAAAGTCATTGAAAAAACCTATAACATATTAAAAAAAAACGGCCATATTGCCCTGGCTCTTCCTCACAGGGGGGGTATCACCTACCGGATGGACAGGGCAAAATACCTGAACGAGCATCCCCGCGACCACTACTTTGATACTTCTGTCAGAAATTTGAATAAGTTTTTAAAACTGTACGGATTCAAGAAAAGAAAGATATGTATTACCGGAATCCATCCTGAAAGATTTTTTCGAAAAATCGGTCTGAAAAAGAGTTTCAAAGTTTTAAACGCGGTTTATACTTTTTTTGCAAAAACTTTTAATTTAGGTGATACTTTTGAATACTACGGCGTTAAAGTTTAGCTTATGTCATTAAATAAATTTTTTAAAGTCTTTCTTCTGTGTTCTATATTAATGGTGCTCTTTTCCGGCACTGCAGGTACAGGGGAAGCTCCAAGACCGGAGTATGTTCCAGCCGCCGGAGTAGTAAAAAGTTTTGGTTACGATTTTGAATATAATGCCGCTAGTGGTACACTCGAGATCAGAAATAATGGCAGCAGGGCCCTTTTTGTCCTGGGGACAAATAAAGTTTTTATCAATAACAACGCGCGTTTTTTACAAAAAAAAACAGTATTGAAAGACGGTCAGTTCCTTATCCCGGCCGACGGAGTGGATATAATTATCGTATACCTTGCCCGGAAAAGGCCATCCTGGCAATACGCAAACGGGGTTTTAACCCTGCGAGGAGAAAGCACACGCATTAGAGATCTTTCCCGGCAGAAAAAATTCGGCCCGGGCTCGAGGAATTACCCCTACGATATTCAGGTTATTGTTATTGACCCGGGGCACGGCGGGAAAGACCCCGGCGGAATAGGATACAATGACATCGAAGAGAAGGACATTGTGCTGGAAGTCTCCAGAGAGATAAAAAAAGAATTACAGAAAAAGTACAGGGGCAAAGAGATAATAATGACCAGAGATAAAGATGTCTTTGTATCCCTTGAAGAAAGAGGTGAGATAGCAAATAGGATAAAACCTGAAAAGAACCCTATCTTTATCAGTGTTCACGCGAATGTCAGTTTCAAGTTAGACGCCAGCGGTTATGAGAGTTATTTTTTATCTCTGACACCGTTTGATGAAGTAGCACGCGAAGTCGCCCAGGTGGAGAACTCGGTTCTCAACTTTGAGATCGAGGATCACAATGAATACATAAAAGAGATCATAAACAGGATCGTGGATATAGAATACCGGAGGGAAAGCGCAAAGCTTGCCGAATTTATTCAAAATAGACTCAATGGAACTGCAGGGCCAAAAACTAAGGACAGGGGAGTAAAAGGGGCGTTTTTTTATGTTCTAAGGGCTGCCAAGATGCCGGCGGTTCTCGTGGAGATCGGGTTTGTGACAAATAAAGAGGAGGCCCTGAACATGCAGCGATCCGATTATCAGAAAAAGCTGGCTAAAGGTATCACCGAGGGAATCGGCGATTTTATAACAACTTTTAACAGAACTGAAGCATTTACAAAATAATGATTATAGTGTAAAATGAAGGCATGGACAATAAAAGAAAAAATTATTACCTGTGGTTTTTTACCGTTTTTTTTATTTGCTCGATTGTACTCAGCCTGACAGGCGCCAGGAAGATGCGGACAGTTAAACTGTTCGTCAAAGACCAGGACACAGGGGATCTTGTTATTCACCGCTCGTACATACCCAGATCAAGCTCCACGAATGAAGATGTTTTCTGGATCATAAAAGAGCTGATATCCGGGCCCTTCAGCACCCAGTACGAGAGCATGTTCGACCCGGAAATAGAAGTCAAAGAGATCATAATAAAGGGCAGCGTTGCGTATATCTCTTTTGATTGGAGCATGATAGAATCACTCTATGAAAATCCTTCTCTTGCCGTTCGATCGATCGTCGATTCCATCCTGTTGAATATTCGAAAACTGGAAGAGGTAAAAATACTTATTGAAGGTATTGAACCTGTGAGCACTTTTAGTGAAATCTCTTTGCAAAAAACATTTAAATGATCTCGTTTAAATGATCTTAATGAAGAGCGGGTTGAATAGTATTAAAGAAAGCCCGTATTGCTACCGATAAAAAAAAAGAATACATTTATTGTAAAAAAGTGGACGGGTGCAAATTAGAGGCAGGAACAGATTCTGCCGGGCCCGAAGGACGCACGTATGACGGGGGCATACATGTTCAGAAGGATTTGATCGGCTGTCAGGTTACAAAAAGTAAGATTTTGTGCTTAAAAGTCAAAAAAAATTTTGACAGAATGGAATAAATGCATATACTTATAAATAAATAAGTGATACACATTCTATGTTTTAGATAAAATCTCAAGTAACAAGCCGAAAGGAGCTACGAAAATGAAAAGATTAGCATTAATTACTGTCGCTTTATTTGTGCTGTCGGGTGCGGCAATGGTGTTCGCTCAGGAAGAGGAGATTATCGGCGGCCCGCAGGTATTGATCGATTTCTCAAGTCTTGAGGAAACTGAAATTGATTTTACAAAATTTCCCGGTGCGATGGCAGAAGGAATTACAGAATTGACTGTTGATCTTTCTCTCGGAAACTGGAAGGTCAATCTTGCTCCATCCTCAGCTTCATCGGAAAACAGAATACTTTCTTATACCAAAGCCGTGAACAGCGCTAAAATGGAGGGGGATGTTTTGGGTGTGCGGGTTCATTTTCCGGATGCTCCGTTCAATTCATGGGCAAAAGTAGTCCCCCCCTTTGAAATTCCTTTTTATGAAGATAAGGAAGGAGAACCTGAAGGCTCGGGCACAAAATTTGTCAACAAGGGTGTTTTGAGAAATGTCGGGACCATTAAATCAGTTACTGCCCGTGTTACAGGGAGGAACTTCCCCTACAGCCTGTCAGTGGCTCTCAAAAATGAGCAGGACGCGGTAAAAGATCTATTCCTTGGATACCTTGACTTTGACGGCTGGAAAACCATGACATGGGGAAACCCGAACTACATAACCGATGTGAAACAGAGAGACCTCAGAAAAACACCGCTTTACCCGGAAACAATGCCTTCGATCAAGTTTGAGTATTTTACGATTTTCAGGCAGGCAAACCAGATAGGCGGTGATTTTGTAACTTACATTAAGGATGTACAGCTGGTTTATGATCTTGCTATTCTTGAATTGGATAGAGATATAGATGATGAAGCCTCGTGGGGCATCCTTGGTATGAGAAGAGACGCAAAACGCGCGGCTGAAATTAGAAGGCTCGGGATCCTGCAGCTGCTGAGAAGGCAGGAAACAGATAAAATGAAGCACGCGCAGACAGAATAAAAACACTATAAAAGCGTTTTAAAGATTGTTTATCTATATATTTAAAAGCCCCTCCATGTGAGGGGTTTTTTAATTATCGCAGGACCCTAATGCGGAAAAGCCGCATTCTTGATTTTTATCATTTCCTTGCCAAAAAAACAAGGAAATTTTTATTTAGGTGCTAATACGGACAAGCCGTATTCTTTATTAAAAGAATAATTTCTTGCAAACTAAAGTTTGTGCCAAAGAAGCAAGAAAATTGGTATTGAGGTATTAAGAAAAAAAATATTTACTCTTTTTTCAAAACATAGTAAATTACAGCAACGTTATGTTGCCGAGATAGCTCAGTCGGTAGAGCAGTGGACTGAAAATCCGCGTGTCGACGGTTCGATTCCGCCTCTCGGCAAATTTTTGCCACCCTAGCTCAGTCGGTAGAGCAACGCATTCGTAATGCGTAGGTTGTCGGTTCGATTCCGATGGGTGGCTGATCATTTTTTACCGTAAAAATTAAATCCGGAGAAAAGAACCTCCGGAATCCGCAAAATAATATGCTGTTGATCTTTAGCGTTTTTCCCGGCAGATTAATAGCTGCTTGTCAAGAAAAGACTTGATTTAAAAAAAATAACTTATTATCTTACATTCAAATAAAATTTGTAAAATTCAAGGAAGGAATGGAAAATGGCAAAACAATTATTATTCGATGAAGATTCTCGTAGGACCCTTTTAAAGGGGGTCGACAAGCTGGCGAATGCTGTGAAAATAACTCTGGGGCCAAAAGGGAGGAATGTTGTTTTAGATAAAAAGTTTGGTGCTCCGACCGTCACAAACGATGGAGTTACGATCGCGAAAGAAATTGAAGTTGAAGATCCATTTGAAAATATGGGGGCACAGCTTGTTAAAGAAGTTGCGACAAAAACTAATGATATAGCCGGTGACGGGACAACTACTGCAACTTTGCTGGCTCAGCGCATTATCAGGGCAGGTCTAAGAAATGTCACAGCCGGTGCGAATCCCATGGGGATAAAGAGGGGTATTGAAAAAACTGTAAAAGTTGTGGTAGAAGAAATCGCGAAAATGTCAAAAAAAATTGAAACTGCAGAACAAATCTCAAATGTAGCGGCAATTTCTGCCAACAACTTTTACAGTTTTTTCAATACCCCTCTTTATCCCCATGGGA
>DRHN01000084.1 GCA_011049595.1 Spirochaetota bacterium
CCGGTCTCTTTATTGCCGACAGTATCGCCCTGAAGATCTCCTTCAAAAAAGTTCGAAGTCCCGACAAAATCAGCGACAAACTTTGATCCGGGGTTCTTGTAGATCTCAATAGGTTTGTCAACCTGTTCGATGCAGCCTTTGTTCATTACAATAACCCGGTCGGATATGGAGAGGGCTTCTTCCTGGTCGTGAGTCACGTAGATCATCGTGATCCCCAGCTCGGACTGGATCCGTTTGATCTCCGCCCTCAAGTTGACCCGGATTTTGGCGTCGAGCGCGGAAAGAGGCTCGTCGAGAAGCAGGATCTGCGGGTATGTGGCAAGGGACCTGACAAGAGCCACCCTCTGCTGCTGGCCCCCCGAGAGTTCCGGGGGGCGTTTCAGCTTCTGGTCGCCAAGCCCTACAAGCTCAAGCAGCTCATCGACTCTTTTGTTTATACTTGCTTTTGATACTTTATGCATTTTCAGCCCGAAACCTACGTTTTCTGCCACGGTCATGTGAGGAAAGAGAGCGTAGGATTGAAACACTATACCGAAATTTCTTTTTTGAGGGACAATTTTGTTTATAATTTTGCCGTCATACGTTATTGTACCGTCCGTCGGTACTTCAAAACCGGCGATCATGCGTAAGGTTGTCGTTTTACCGCACCCGGAAGGCCCTAAAAAACAGACGAATTCTCCCTCTTTTACAAACAGGTTCATGTCCCTGACAGCGACTACCTGGTCGAATTTCTTGGTGAGGTTGTCAAGTATAATGTCTTTGCCCATCAGAGCCCTCCGGTATTGGTCTGTCATTGATTAACATCAAACCGATAAAAAAGTGAGCACAGAATTTCTGAATTATCCTGTGCTCTTTGTTTGTTAAATGTCTTATCTGAGGAACTTGTCCTGCCAGGTTATAAGGATGTCCCCTCTGTTCGCGGACTGCCAGTCAAAATCCATTGGGATGAGCTTTATGTCCTCGAGCCTTGGCAGATCGGACCGCGCGGGCGGGATACCCGGTTTTGTAACACCCACCTTCCACTGGGCGTAGAGCCTCATAGCCTCGTCAGATAATGCCCAATCGAGGAATTTCCTGCCGTTGTTCGGATGTTTTGCGCCCTTCATCAGCGCGTTTGCTTCCAGCTCATACGCGCTGCCCTCAGCAGGGAGCACCATTACAACAGGTTTCCCCTCTTTCTTGAGGTTCGCTATTACGAACGCGAAAGACGCGCCGATCACGTATTCCCCTGCCGCGGCATATTTAGCGGGTCTTGAGCCGCTTTTTATGTACTGGCCCATTGTGGCATCCAGTTTTTCCAGGAATTTCCATCCTTCGTTCTCGGCGACTGTTTTGTTTTTATAGTCGGGATCCATGGATTGAAGAATACCTGCGACCTGCAGGAAGCCGGTACCGGAGCTTGCAGGGTTGGGCATGATCAGGTGACCGGTGTACACCGGGTTTGTGAGGTCTTTCCATGAGGCAGGCATGGGAAGATTGTACTCTTTAAGTTTTTCCGTATTTACGCAGAAAGCGGCAAGGTAAAGATCGATGGCATACCAGTGGTCATCCGGGTCTTTGAATTTGGCCGGGATTTTGTCGCCGTCGGCAGGCACGTAGGGTTTAAAAAAACCTCTCTGAGTGAAATCCATTAAATAGGTTACGGCCCAGCCGTAAATTACATCAGCCTGCGGGTTTTGTTTTTCGGCAAGCAGTTTCGCGCCAAGCACCCCGGTTGAAAATCTTATCCAGTTGATCTTGAGCCCGGTAGCTGCTTCGGCAGCTTTGATGTACTCGTCGGTCTCATCTGTTTCGAGCGATGTGTAAAGTGTCAGCTCGTTTCCTTCGTCAGCAACCGCCCCTTCGTCCCCGCTATCACCCTCTGCAAATAAAACAGCAGCCGCAAGGACAAGGATCGCTGCTAAAACAACAGCTAATTTTTTCATTTTTACCCCCTATTTTAATTAGATGTATGTTATTTTACAGGATTTTTAATAATCGGCAAGCTATTTTTTTTAAAATGTGCATCACGAATGCTAAATTAGCGGTGGTTGTTGTTTTGGAATTTTGTTCCGGCCAAAACTCCGCAGGCACGGTAATACCGGGTGAATCCCTTAGCAGCGCCGATGCGCCTTTAGTTAACCGCAGGAAGCACAATTTCTTGAGGAACAGGTGCCGCACCCAGCCCCCGATGAAGCCGCGGTCGAACCGGTCGATCTGTGCGCGAAAGTGCTGAAAAGTTTTGCCACTTCTTCACCATGGCACTCCGGGCAGGAAATACTCTCACTGGTTGACCTGACAAATAATTCAAAAATGTTTTTGCATTCTTTACAGCTGTATTCAAAGATGGGCATTGGATCCGCTCCGCTGCTTCGATTCTTACTAACGAATAGTCCGCGCATAAAATATATTGAATATTTCTTTTAAAATACAGAAAAATTGGCGCATGCATTTTAAGAACAGCCGAATTTATTATGACGGGTTAATAAATATTCATTTGTAGACTTGACATGACGCGGGTCAGGGGCCGTTTTCCGTCTCCCAGAAGCCGGTTTTCAGGATTATTGTTTTATTCTTCCAGGCAAGCGTCCCCCGCTCCTTTAGACGTAAAAGGACCCTGGACATTGTTTCAGGCATTGAGCCGATCGCAAGAGCAACATCTTTTTTTGTAAGATCGATCATGTATTTTTCTTTTTTGCCGTAGTGCTCGACAAGGAATTTGAACAGTCTTTCTTCCACGTCATAAGCGGACAGGTAGAAGATTTTTTCAGCAAGATATCTCTGCTTTTTCATCAGCATGCGTATAAAGTCATTACGGAAAGACTCTTTTTCAAACAGACAGGAGATCTGGTGCTTTGGCAGCAGGTACACGATGCTGTCCCGGACAGCGATGGCATTGACCGGATAAGAGTCTTTTTCGAACATAATTACTTCACCGAATATCTCCCCGGGAATTATTATTTTAATGACGACTTCTTTCCCGTTTATACTGTTTTTTGAAAGCTGTATATTCCCTTTTGCCAGGAGGTAGACCGAGTGCCCTTTTTGCCCCTCCACAAAGAGTATTTCCCTTTTTTTTAAATTTTTCGGAAAAGCAATTTCGGAGAGCGCACGGATACTGTATTCTGATGTTCCCTTGAAAAACTCAGATTGCTGAAGCAGTTTTTTAATGTCCATTATCTATTGCCTTGGAAGAAAATAGCTGTTTGCAGGTTTAAATCAAGCACTTTTAGCAGGAGTGTCACTCTGCCATTGACCTGTCCATGCTTAAGGGCTAATGTATATAGAAAGAAAACAATATTTGACATAACTGATTGGAAAGCATATTATAGCATGAGGAGTCGGTTCAGCAGATGCTTGATGAAGATAAAAGAAACCCCCGAAACCCGAGGCGCGGGCGCGCTGTTGATGTAATTGTCAGGGCCGTGGTGACAGGCATTTTTATTCTCAGCGTGTTTATGAATATAGTGTTTATTCTGGTGATCGTAATAATGGGCTCGGCCATGGGCCCGGCTAAATTTGATGACCTCCAAAAAATGGGGTATAGAAAGGTCTATCTGAAAGATGGGCCCTCTGATCCAAAAGAGGCGGACGGAGAGCTTGCTGTTATAGAACTGTCCGGAGTGATCACCGAGTTTGACACAAATAACGGTTTTTTGGGGTATTCGGAAAATCCGGTAAGCGCGGTGACCGGAAGGCTGGATATTATCAAAAAAGACAAAAACGTTAAAGGGGTCCTGTTTGTCATTGAAAGCCCCGGGGGCGGAATAACTGCAAGCGATATATTGTACCGTGAGATCATTAAGTTCAAGGATGAAACCGGGCTCCCGGTCATTGCACTGTTAAAGCAGGTTGCAGCTTCGGGCGCGTATTATGTGGCTTCTGCCTGCGATTATATTCTCGCGCACCCGACAACGGTCACCGGGAATATAGGTGTGATCATGTATCAGTTTAATTTTACCGGGCTGATGGATAAATACGGGGTCCAGTATGTAGCGATAAAATCAAGCGAAAACAAGGACCTGTTGTCCCCGTTTAAGGGTGTTGACCAAAAGGAGCTGGCATGGATGCAGGACATCGTTGACCAGATGCTTGAACAGTTCATCGATGCTGTTCATGAGGGCAGAAGCGGCCTTACACGCAGTGAGGTTAAAAACCTTGCCGACGGAAGGCTTTATGCGGCAATTGACGCTCTCGAGAACGGATTGATAGACGAGATCGGATATTTTGACGACGCTGTCCGGGTCCTCTCGGACCGGGCGGGGACTGCCAGGCCGGGTATTATCGAGTACCGGAAAGAGAAGGGTTTAAGAGATATTTTCGGCTGGGTGGCGTTGAACGTGAAACCCGGAACATTCATGGATATACTCGAGCGTGAAAAAAATATCCGGTCCTACGGTATGTACTATCTGTGGGACGGCGCATCTTTGTTCACTAATTAACAGCCGGGTTAATGAGGGTTTTGCATAATAGTTGTCTAAATGGCGGTTAAAGTTGATGGATCCTCGATCATTAATTTAATCGGAGATTGAGAATGAAAAAAATAAAATATCTCATCCTGATGGCTGTTGTTATATTCACCGGGCACAACCTCCTGGCGCAACAAATACCGGGCTCTCAATATTTTTACCTTGGGAACGGCATAACTTATTTCCCTCTGGGCGGAAGCGGTGTATCGCACTCTATGAGTATGGAGTCGAACCTTTACAACCCCGCGGGTTTCGCGGGCACAAAAAGGATCACTACCGATCTATCAGTCGGAGGTTTAGCGGGAAATCATACCCTGATCAACGCGCGCGGCAGTTTTCCGACCAATTACGGGATAATAACGGCAAATATATTGTCGCTTCAATCCCCGGGGGGCGACACGGCAGGAGATATTTACGGCTTGAAGGCGACCTTCTCAAAAGCTATAAGCGATCAATGGCTGTTCGGCGCGGGCATTAATTTCGGGTTTGGACAGGGGCCCGAAACAGATTTCTACATATCCGCGGACCTGGGGACCATATACAGGAAGCCTGTTGAGGGAACCGGAATAGGCATCTTTGATTATTCAATCGGGGGGGCCGTCAAAAACGTCGGGAAGAATATATCCTACAGCGGATGGGACAATTTCCCTCCCTTTGAAATTGATTTTGGCGCCAATGTGGAAGTGATACGCGCCGGTTTTTACAGGTCGCGGTTAGGGGGGCATTTTGCTGTGCCTTTTAACCCGGTCAACGCGTTTTTTGGCTTCGGCATGGAAAACATTTTTTTCGATACGGTAAATTTAAAGCTCGGCCTCAATTTCGGTGTTGACGAGATAGACTGGTACTCTTTAGGGCTTGATATAAATTTTGATGTCAAAGATACGAATATCCAGCTGGCGTACTCCTTCCTGCCGACTACTTTCAACGGGGACAGGCGGTACACCCATAACGCGGGGGTGAGTGTAGCGTTTGGCGCCTATGATAAAAGACCTCCCCGGGTCGCTGTTGAGGCCGAGAGCATGTATTTTTCACCAAACCATGACGGGGTTAACGACAGGGCTGTTTATAACATGATGATCAAAGACAACACCATGGTATTTGGATGGAAGCTCGACATAACCGATGAAAGCGGGAAACCCGTGAAGTCGTTTGTGGCTGAAGATGTAAGAAAAATAAGGTTCATGACCGTCCAGAAATATTTTAGCAGAATATTTGCCAAAAAGGAAGAAGTTAAAATTCCAAAAGTCATTGAATGGGATGGTGAAGACACGGAAGGAAACGTTGTAAAAGACGGTACGTATTATTACACGCTGTATGCGTGGGACGAAAACGAGAACCGGACAATTACGACAAAGAGTAAACTGATCGTGGATAATACCGTGCCCATGATCGAGGTTAGCTCTGATATGCGCCTGTTCTCTCCCAACGCCGACGGAGTGAAGGACACACTGGAGTTTAAAATCGACAGCGCGAATATTGAAACAGACGACCAGGTTGTATTCCGGATATCCGACAGGGACCGGAATGTTGTTTTTGAAAAAATATTCGAAGGTGAAGC
>DRHN01000085.1 GCA_011049595.1 Spirochaetota bacterium
CCCATAAAACATATATTATGCAACCTTATTACTTAATATACGCTGTGTCAATAAAATTGTATATCTACGATCCAGCGTAGATAATGTAGAATATTTCTTGACTTAGTTCGGGGCATACCAGGCGGGCTGGTCCCTGGAGGAAGATGTGCTGAATGGAACGATCGGTACAAGAACGATGTACGTCATTTCCGGCGGTGGGACCCGGGATTTGTCCCCAGCCTGGATGGTATTAAACCGGAATGAAAAGAAACGCTCCTGGTCCCACAGGACATTTACCAGGCTTCGTCCCGCTCATTGGTTGCCCTGATCTCGCGAGAACCGACGCCAGGACCCCGCTCGGCTCATTACTGCCACGCGGTGCACATGTTTTCAATAATGTTGACGGAACCGGAAAAATGTAGTATAATAAGAGTGTTGATCGAAGAAAATTCATTGGACTTTTAAACTTCGCGTGATTTACTGCATTCTAAAAGCAAAAGCGGAGTTGAGTTAGATGTATTGCTTTTAGGAAGCGGTTTCGAATGCGTTGAGTAATCCACTCAGTTTTCCGCACTTTTGACCCGCGTTACCGTCCGGGCGTTGGAGGTCCTGGACCCATCCCAAGCTGCAGCTTCAACAAAATCTAATTATTACTCAAAAGGACAAATATGAAAGAGAATTATTTTACCGAGCTCGATCTAATCGAGCCAATTCAGCGTGTACTGCGCGAGAAGAACTTTACAATCCCGACCCCGATCCAGATGGGGGGCATTCCGATTGTGCTGGAGGGCCGTGACCTGATCGGGTGTGCCCAGACAGGTAGTGGTAAAACTGCAGCATTCGCCTTACCAATATTACAGAACCTGTCCAAAAACCAGAGCAATCCGGTAAGAAGATCGACAAGGGCCCTGGTGCTGGCGCCGACCCGCGAGCTGGCAGTCCAAATTTCTGAAAGTTTCTCGCTTTTTGGAAGCCATCTGCGTTTACGGCATGCAGTCGTATACGGCGGTGTGAGCAGACGCAGCCAGATCGAGAAGCTCGAAAGGGGAGTGGACATTCTCGTGGCGACCCCGGGAAGACTTTTGGACCTCATGGAAGACGCGAAAATAGTGCTGGGTTTGGCGAAGGTACTGGTTATCGACGAGGCGGACCGGATGCTTGATATGGGTTTTATCCCTGACATAAAAAGGATAATAGCCGCGCTGCCGGGTATACGCCAGACGCTTTTCTTTTCAGCGACCATGCCCCCGGCGATTACCGGTCTTGCTGGAAATATACTTCACGAGCCGCAGCACATCGAGATCGCCTCGAATGTTCATACGACGCCTCAGATCGATCAAAAAGTGCTGTTCGTGGATCGAAATAACAAGAAAGCGCTCCTTATTAAGCTTCTCGCTGATGAAAACGTCCGCCGTGCTCTTGTATTCACCCGCACAAAGTACATGGCGAAAGACCTCTCCAGGCAGCTGGTCAGGCAGCGGGTAAGGTCAGATGATCTGCATGGCGACAAGACACAGGCTGCCCGCCAGCAGGCACTTAACAGTTTCCACAAAGGACGCATCCAGGTCCTGGTGGCGACCGACATAGCATCCCGCGGGATTGATGTCGACAACATAAGCCATGTCATCAACTACGAGCTCCCGTATGAACCGGAGAACTATATCCACCGCATAGGGCGCACAGGCCGTGCGGGGAAAAAAGGAACGGCACTTTCCTTCTGCGAAGCATCGGAAGTCGGCTACCTTAGACAGATCGAAAAGGTAATTAAGCAACAGCTACCTGTTTGGGAAACCCAGCCGTTTCATTCCCACAGTGCTGCGGCCTGCAGTTCATCAGCGAAACACCGTTCATCCTCTTCCTCGGCCCGATATGCCGGGAGTTCCGGACGAAAGAGGAGCAGATCTAAAAAACGCTACGGTTCCTACATCTAAAGAAGAAACAATTATATTTTACGGTCGAGTTTACAATAACAAGAAGGGGTTCTGTCATGAAATATTCAGAGGCGCAATTGGGGCGTGTTTTTATCATGCGTCTTGATGCGAATGAGGTGCTGCATGAAACGATCGAACAGTTTGCCAGCGATCATGATCTTTTGGCTGCAGCGGTAATTGTTGTCGGCGGAGGAGGTAAGGACAGTACACTGATTGTCGGGCCCAGGGACAGTAATTCAAAAATTGTCGATGCAATGGAATACATTCTCAACGATGCACATGAAATTACGGGCACAGGGACTTTATTCAGGAGTGAGGAGGGTGATCCTACACTTCACATGCATGTGTCTGCCGGAAGATCGGACAAGACCATTACGGGGTGCGTCCGGAGGGGGGTAAAAGTATGGGGTGTGCTTGAAGTTGTACTTTTTGAAATTAAAAATACTACTGCTGTGAAAAAGTATGTAAAAGATTTTGATAATTATATGCTTTATCCATAGTGTTTGTATTATAAATATTGATTATTCTCTTACCTGGCAATCAACTCATTGATTCTTTCATCATCGAATATACTGTCCTCTGCCAGGTCAGGTTTTGAGCATTCAAGGATGAGGCTGTTTTCCAATCCGGTGAACCGGTGTTTTGTATTCTGGGGCATGATCTTTATATCTCCCTGGTGCATAACTACCGTCTCGTTGTTCGATTCCATTTCAACCATTCCCTTGACCAGGTAAAAGGTTTCATGTTTTACCCTGTGGTAATGCATAGGGCATGTCTGCCCCTTTAAAACAAAAATGAACTTTCCGCAATACCCCTCTTCGATATTGTTATTTACATCAAATTCAGTTTCCCCGACCCTGTAAAAATCATTATACCCGAAATGTAGCGGATAGGGTGTGACATCGGGAATTGTCAGTCCCCAGGATTCAGCTAAATTTTTAAGTCTTTGCAGTATTTGTTCTCTTTCTTCTCCAATAACTTCGATATCCGTAATGCCCATTTAATTACCCCCGGGATATGGGATTTTTGACTTTGAATCCCTCGCTTTTATAACTGTCTAACTGTTGAAGACAGGTGTGAGGCTGTCATAGAGATATATAAATGTATTGTAATTTTTGTCGTAAAACTTACCTTCTTTCGGACGGTACGTTTCCTTTACGGCAATCAGTTTATCAACAGCTTCCTCGATGCTTTTGTAAAATCCGGATTTGACCGCGGATAGAATTGCAGCGCCAAAAGATGTGGCCTCTTTGTTTGCCGGAATGATTATATCTTTCCCCGTGATGTCTGCTTTCATCTGGTTCCACAAAGCCGATTTGGAGCCGCCTCCCAGGGAAATAATATTCTCAACGCTCATACCCATCCTTTCAAGATATTCTACATTTTTCCTCAGTAAAAATGTAATTCCTTCCATGACCGAACGCGCGAAATCCGCTTTTTTATGTTTGCTCCGGATACCGTAAAAAACACCTCTTGCATTCGAATTGAACTCCGGTGCGTTTGCTCCGGTTATATACGGCAGAAAAATAAGATCGTTTTCAGATCCAGGAAATTTCTCGATCTCCTTATTCAGGAGGTCGTAGTCCATATTACCATAAAAATTGTCCCGAAACCATTCCAGAGATATGCCCCCGCTCTCGCAAACCGGCAGCAGCACGTAGCGGTTTTTAAGCGCGCTGCAGTGACAGGGCTGGGAATACTCGTTGATGTACGGCACTTTTGTGAGCATGGCCAGAGCAAGCACGGTTCCTGTCGTTTCGCTTAATATCCCTTCTTTAATGTTCCCCACACCTATCATACCCGCGAAATGGTCCAGGGCACCTGTATTCACCTCGGTGTTTCTTGCAAAATTGAACTCGTCGGCAATTTCGGTGGATACTCTGGCTGCAGTTTCACCGGGCTCAAGCAATTCCGGCAGCTGCTCTTTTTTGACATTGACAAAATCCAGGATCTCCTCCCAGTATTTTTTCTTAACGATGTCGAAGTAGTATGAAAAACTGTAGGTTGAGTATTCGGAAATAAAACTGTGGGTGAGCTTAAATATAATGAAGTCTTTGATCAACAGGAATTTGTGTGCCCGGTCAAATATTTCAGGCTCATTTCTTTTTATCCAGAGTATTTTGGTGATCGGCACCGTTGTGATCATTTCAGGTAGACCTGTGATCTTATAACCATCTTCCCGTTGGAAACGAGAGCTTAAGATTTCGCACTCTTCTTTCGATCGCTCATCCAGCCAGGATATCGCCATCCTCAAAGGCCTGTAATTTGTATCAAGCAGTATTAGAGATTCAGCCTGTCCGGTTATCGATATCGAGGCAATGGTTTTTGGATCAATTGTGGAGTTTTTTATAGATTTTTTAATACTTTCCCTGCACAAATCCCAGTAATTTTCAGGATCGAACTCAACGAAATCACCCTTATTGGAATACGTTACTTTTAGAGAAGTAACGTTAATTTCTTCCAGTTTCGAATTATACAAAGCTACTTTTACGTTTGTAGTGCCCAGATCCAGGGAAATAATATATTTTTCCATTTGATGAATATCTCCTGGCGAAAAAAAACAGTGCCCGCTTTACACAGTAAATTACTGTTAAATTATAGCCAAGTGAATCATAAATAAAATTATACACTACTGGAGATCAAGGAGCGTTTTGAGAGTGAAGGCATCGAGATCCCTTTCCCTCACATAAGCGTTTATGCAGGGTCTAAAACATCTCCCTTTCCATTCAAAGTGACAGATGGAGACTTGTCTTGAGTTGCCCGAACCGAGTTCAATTTTGCAAGAAACACCGAAGTAAATACAGGTGCCCTGGACCATTTTGCGGGTATGATAGGTGTGGGTGAGCTTAAATATAATGAAGTCTTTGATCAACAGGAATTTGTGTGCCCGGTCAAATATTTCAGGCTCATTTCTTTTTA
>DRHN01000086.1 GCA_011049595.1 Spirochaetota bacterium
CAAAAGAAGGGTGCGGTACAGGGGACTGCGGCGCCTGCACCATTATATGGAACCGGAAGGCGGTAAACGCGTGCCTGCTGCTCGCGAGCAGGATGGAAAATGCCGAGATCTTGACGATAGAGGGCATGATGAAGGACGGCGAACTGCACCCGATCCAGCAGGCTTTTATTGAATCGGGCGCGACGCAGTGCGGCTTTTGCAACCCCGGTTTTATTCTGCGAATAAAAACGTTTCTCGAGGAAAACCCGGACCCAACCGACGAAGAAATAACACAGGGGCTGGTAGGAAATATCTGCCGGTGCACCGGGTACAAAGCGATAAGGGAAGCTGTTAAGATCGCGGTAAAGAAACAGAGTGGGTGATGCGCAGCAAAGAATCGGGAAAAAAACCTAAGCTGCGGTGACTGCGTTGAAACAGGCATATATAAACTCTCCATTCGCGTTTCGCCAAAGCGATCAATTATGTAAGCGGAAACAGGCTTGTATCGCTTATCACACCGGAAGCAGGGAACGGCCCGGTCAACATAGTGCTGAATAAAGTCAATAATATAAAAAGTAAAAATCTGCCCCTGTCTATAACCGGGGAAGATGAAACCGCGGTAAAGGAAAACACTCACAGGATAATAAGTTTTGGAGAAACATCCGGGGCTGATCTCACAACAGGCATAATATGCGCGCTGACCCGTATTCCTGAGATTTAAAAAAGTCACCGGTTTGCAGTTTGGCCGGGTACATAAAAATTATAAAAAAACCGTCGGCCGTATTAAAGCTTTAGTTTTTTCGTTAATTTCTTACCCTGAAGGAATTAAAAAACCTGTCGTTTTCTTTGTTTAATACATCCCTGATAAGCCCGTTTGTCATTATTTGTACCAGGTCCTGATCAAGGATCAGAACCCGTGATATCATCAGTGCCCGGCCTGACATAAATGTGATCTTATATTCAATACCCCTGTGTCCCTGTAATTCGATAAAGTTGTCCTCTACCACCTGCCCGGAAACGTTCATTGCGGACCCATTCATGGCATTGGTCAGTAAATCTTCAGGGTCTATAAGTTTTTGTGTCAGCGCAGGGTGGTCAGCCACCCACATGAGCATATAGGCCATTTCATCAAATCCCACAGTTATTATGTTCATTTTCATGATTCCTAATTCTGTGGGGATATCCTGTGTGCCAAATTCCGGCTCTCCGGGGAGATCAATCGAATAATCAGTATTTTCAACGTTGTATTCCGTCCACTGCCGGTTTTCCCTTTTGACCGGCTCGAGCTTCGCGATTTTTTTGCCGAGATCTGCACCGAATCTCTCGGCGCTGTCCTCAATTGAAGCGAGCATCGAGTCATAGAGGTTATTGTTGAACCATTTTGAGTAATCCATGCTCAAAAATATTATGTATTCACCGAGTTCCTCGTTCGAAAGGCCCTGATAGGTGTATAAAAATGTAGCGGGTAAAAGGGCGTTCAGCTGTTCCGTGAAAGGCCCGGTTATGGATTTAGTCATAAACTCGATCACCTCGTCTTCCATTCTCCTGTCCCCTGGCAGGCTTGAGTTTACTCCATCTATTGTTCGAACGAAGATTGCTTTCATTTTTTCTAAAGATTTTTTATCGAGTTCTAATATCAGGATCAACTCATTTACAAGCTCCATCCTTTTCTCTTCAGGAGGATTGTGTTGAAGCTGATAACTGTATGATATAATTGCCGCTGCTCCTTCCGGCGTGGAGGCTTTCACCTCCATTTCCACTATTTTTTTCCCCGGATCGGTATCATACCACTTCATTATTTTGTTAATGTGCTTTTTGTTGTAGTTTTTTAAGAAATGATTTTCTATCCTCCCGAGTATTTTATCTCCCGAATATTAATTTGACAGGTTGTTGATAATAAATTCAGAAAGTTCGGAACTATCACCGGCACCGTACGCTGACATTTGAGACGGAATTAACGCCTGTACCACCTGAGTGATCTCGTTTATCTGCTGTCTCGCACCTGACTTCTCAAGCATTTGCTTTATAGAAGCTGTTTTTGTGTCCTGGGCAGCGGTAACGCTGAAAAAGCTAAAAAAACCTGTTAAAATTATACACACAAATTTTATTGTTCTTTTTAATGCGTGGAGAGATATTGATAAATCCCTCATTTTTTGAGCAGACCGCATTGAAACCATTCGAACCTCCCGAATTCTAATTAGTTCTAGTATAATGGACAACTTCGAGCTTGCTCGACTATAAACAAAAATCGAAAATATATGATTAGATCAGTGAAAAACATTAATGATAACACAGACCTCGATTTATGTCAAGAATTGTATTGACATCTTTTTGGCTATCTTCTTTAGAAATACCGCTTTAAATAACCTTGTTTCCGGTTTTAAAAAAAATAAATCAGCATGATTTTTAAAACAGAGACTTGAAACTTTTTATGATTATAATTAAATTAGTTCTTTATGTCAATATCAGGTGTTTACCTGGCTAACCCTGTATTTTATTACGCGTGAGGGGGGATTGATGGGGAAACGGTTTAAGTCATGGAAGACTCTCCTAAAGGAAGAGGTTTTTTCAAACCCCTGGATGAGTATTTATCACAATATGTTTGAGCTGCCCAGCGGGAAAAAGGGAAACTACTTTTATATGCATACAAACGGTAGCGCGATGACTATACCCATTACAGATGATGGAAAAATAGTCCTTTTAAAACAGTACAGGTACCTCACCGACAACGTGTCTATTGAAATTCCATGCGGCGGTATTAAGGAGGGACAGAAAGATATTGATGCCGCAAGGGCCGAGTTGATCGAAGAGACAGGGTTTGACTGCAAAACTCTTAAAAATGTTGGCAGGTTTATCCCGTACAACGGATTGTCCGATGAGTGCTGCGTGGTATTTATAGCAAAGGCCCTTATCGAGGTCGGCACAAAACCCGATGAAACGGAGCAGATCGAAGTTTTCACTGCAACACACGATGAGATCAACACATGGATAAAAAAAGGGAAGATCGTTGATGGAATGACAATTGCCGGGTGGGCCATTGGAAAAAGGTTTGTTAAATGACCCTCACCATCAATACCCCTTCTATTTCACTGATCTTTTTTATACTCGTGTCAGCTATCTGATTATCAATATCAATGATATTATAAGCCAGGTCCCCTCTGGATTTGTTAAGCATATCTGCGATATTTATACCTTCCTGGGCCAGGACCGATGTGATCTGACCTACCATTCGGGGTATGTTTTTGTTGGCGATAAGGATCCTTTTCTTTCCTATTACATCCATTTTACATTCAGGAAAATTGACAGAGTTTACAATATTGCCATTTTCAAGGTAATCGCGGATTTGGTTCGCGGCCATAACAGCACAGTTGTCTTCAGCTTCGGGTGTTGACGCGCCAAGATGAGGTATCATAATAACTTCATCCATATCCAGAAGCTCTTTGTCGGGAAAGTCAGTTACATACACGGCAACTGTTCTTTTTTTAATCGCTTCTTTTAAATCTTTATTATTGACAAGTTCGCTGCGCGAGAAATTTAGAAGCCGTACTCCTTTTTTCATTATTGAAAATATGTCTTTATTGATTATATCCTTTGTCTCTTCACTCAAAGGGATGTGCAGTGTGATGTAATCCGAGTTTGCCAGCAGGCTGTCAAACCCGCTGGCCCTTTTTATATTTCTTGACAGACCCCATGCCGATTCAATCGAAATAAATGGATCGTAGCCTGTCACATTCATACCGAGAGCCGCGGCGTCGTTGGAAACCGACACACCGACAGCCCCGAGCCCTATCACCCCAAGGTTTTTCCCGGTGATCTCGGGGCCGGTAAACAGCGATTTTTGCTTTTCCACAAGGGCCTGTACATTGTCCCCTTTATTTTTGAGAGTTTTTGTCCATCCAATGCCCTGCAGTATCTTCCTGGAGGAAATAAAAAGTCCTGCCAGTGTTATCTCTTTCACACTGTTCGCGTTTGCTCCTGGTGTGTTAAAAACAACTATACCCCTCCCCGAACACCTGTCAACAGGTATGTTGTTTGTCCCGACACCTGCACGTACTATCGCTTTTAACGATAGGGGCAGTTCCATGTCCACCATGTCAAAGCTTCTAACAATTATTGCATCGGGATGCGGGATTTCCGAGGCAACTTCATATCGGTTTCCTGGGAGACAATCCAAACCCACGGGTGAGATTGGATTTAAAGTTCGAATTTTAAGCAAAAGACCATGCCTCCTGATGTTGTCTGTTTATTTACACTGACAC